>JAFOEP010000184.1 GCA_017380115.1 Clostridia bacterium
CTGATAGCGTCTGCGCCGTATGTTTCAAGAGCTTCAAACGGGTCAACTGCATTACCTTTTGACTTTGACATTTTCTGTCCGTTTTCGTCCTGAACGTGACCGAGTACAATTACGTTTTTGAACGGTGCTTTATTAAACACGAGAGTTGAAATTGCAAGAAGTGAATAGAACCAACCTCTTGTCTGGTCAACTGCTTCGGAAATGAAGTCTGCCGGGAACTGTGCGTTGAACAGATCCTCATTTTCAAAAGGATAATGATGTTGTGCAAACGGCATTGATCCGGAATCAAACCAACAGTCGATAACTTCCGGCACACGCTTCATCTGCTTGGAGCATTTTTCGCATTTGATTGTAACTGCATCAATATATGGTCTGTGAAGCTCAATTTTTTCAGGACAATTGTCAGACAATTCTTTCAATTCCTCAATACTTCCGATAGAATGTCTGTGTCCGCATTCACATTCCCAGATATTAAGAGGTGTTCCCCAATAACGGTTACGGCTGATACCCCAGTCCTGAACATTTTCAAGCCAGTCACCGAAACGTCCTTTACCGATGCTTTCAGGAATCCAATTTATTGTGTTATTGTTTCTTATCAGATCTTCCTTGACTTCCGTCATTTTGATGAACCAGGATTCTCTTGCATAGTAAATCAAAGGAGTGTCGCATCTCCAACAATGTGGATAGCTGTGTTCAAACACCGGTGCTTCAAACAACAATCCTCTCATTTCAAGGTCTTTGAGAACTTCTTTGTCGGCATCTTTGCAGAATACTCCCGGCCATTTTGTTTCTTTTGTCATCTGACCTTTTACGTCAACAAGCTGAACAAGTGGCAAATTATATTTCTTGCCGACATTAGCATCGTCTTCACCAAATGCAGGTGCGATATGAACAATACCTGTACCGTCAGTAAGAGTTACATAACCATCACAAGTAATATACCAGCATTTTTCATTCGGACTGACAAAATCAAAGAGAGGTTCATATTCTCTGTATTCAAGGTCTTTACCGACATATTTTTCAATTATTTCAGCTTCTTCACCGAGAACCTTTTCAACGAGTGCTTCTGCCATATAATAAACTGTATCCTCAACCCTGACCTTGACATAGCTTTCAACAGGGTTTACGCAAAGGGCAACGTTTGATGGTAATGTCCACGGAGTTGTTGTCCATGCAAGGAAATATGCGTCTTCGCCTTTTACCTTAAACTTTGCAATTGCTGAACGTTCTTTGACGTCTTTATATCCTTGCGCAACTTCGTGAGAAGAAAGTGGTGTTCCGCATCTCGGACAATAAGGCACGATTTTGAAGCCTTTATAAAGAAGATTTCTGTCATAAATTTTCTTTAATGCCCACCATTCTGATTCTATAAACGAATTGTCATATGTAACATATGGGTTGTCCATATCGGCCCAGAAGCCAACTGTTGATGAGAAATCTTCCCACATTCCTTTGTATTTCCAAACACTTTCTTTACATTTTTCAATAAACGGTTCAAGTCCGTATTTTTCAATTTGTTCTTTTCCGTCAAGACCAAGAAGCTTTTCAACTTCAAGCTCAACAGGAAGTCCGTGGGTGTCCCAACCTGCTTTTCTCGGAACACAACAACCCTTCATTGTTCTGTAACGTGGAATCATATCCTTGATTACCCTTGTCAATACGTGACCTATATGAGGTTTTCCGTTGGCAGTCGGAGGACCGTCATAGAAAACATAGGAATCACCTTTTTTCTCACCACTTTTTTCAAAAATTGAGTTGTCTTTCCAGAATTTTTCTATTTGCTTTTCTCTTTGGACAAAATTGAGATCAGCGGCAACTTTTTTATACATCAAAACCTCTCCTTTTTATATTCGGTTCGTTTTTATTCTTCTCCAATTGTTTTGCAAAGGCTTTTAAAGTGTCTGCCTTTTTCTTCAAAATTTTTATATCTGTTATAGCTTGACGCAGCCGGTGAAAAAAGGCAGCTCGTACCTTTTTTTCCATTTTCATAAGACACTCTGACTGCTTCGTCCATAGTATCTGTTTTAAACATCTTCTTTTTGCAACCACGTTTTTTTAATTCATCAATAATTGTATATCCCGTTTCGGGCAAACCTATAAGATTTTCAATATTGCTTTTAAGAAGAAACTCAATCAATTCACTGTAATCAATTCCTCTGTCAAGTCCTCCGAAAATCAGGCTGTTTACATTTCCCAAAGCCCTGACGTTAAGGATAACCGTATGGGGAATTGTTGCAATTGAATCGTTATAAAAAGTAATTTCTTTGAACGTACCGACTTTTTCAAGTCTGTGTTCTATTCCATTAAATTTTTCAAGTGAAGCTTTAACAATCTGATTGTCTATTTTTAAAATATCCGCAACTGCTGCCACGAAAAATATATCCTGTTTGTAATGTTCACCTGTTAAATTGTCATTTATATTTATTAAGCTTTTCAAAGATTCATTGCTTTCACAATCATTCACGCTGACAGGAACAAGTTTACTTTTTATTGTCTGAATGTCAATAAACTCATCAAGCCCCTGGTCTTTGTTATATATCAGATAATCATTTTCATTCTGATATCTGACGATGTTGAGCTTGGCATTGTAATATCCCTCAAAGCCATTGTAATGGTCAAGATGTTCAGGGTAAATATTTGTAATAACGGAAATGTCGGGTGATGCTTTTGAAAACTCCAACTGATGGCAGGACATTTCTATGACCGCAATTGAATTTTCAATTTCGTCAAGGCTTTCAAAAACAGGTATTCCGATATTCCCCAGAAGGAAACATTTTTTGCCCGACTCTTTTATCATATTGTATATCAATGTCGTCGTAGTGGTTTTTCCTTTTGTTCCGGTTATTCCCACTTTTACGCAATCTGCAAATCGGAGGAACAAATCCATTTGTCCGCTGATTTCAGTCGTGTCCGGCACTGTAACATCTCTCAATGAAATTCCCGGAGATTGCATTATAATATCATATTCTCCCAGAGTGTCAAGATAATTTTCACCACAGATAACCCTTGTGTTTTCATCAACAGGTTCAATCTGATTTCTGTCTGCGATGGTAATTATCATTTCGGGATAATATTTTCTCAAAAAAGAAAAAGTTGTTTTTCCCTCTCTGCCGTAACCGAGAATCAATACTTTTTTCCCTTTGAAATAATCAACTATTTTTTGAGGCATATATACATTTCCTCCATCGCCTTATCAATTTTCAATATGATTTCGTGCTGTAATTTTACTGCAGACTCGAATACTGAGTCATATAAAGATTATAGTATGCTCCGTTTTTCTCCATCAATTCGTCGTGGTTTCCACTTTCAATGATAGCCCCGTTGTCCATAACAATAATGATGTCTGCTTCACGGATTGTTGAAAGTCTGTGCGCAATCACAAAGCTTGTTTTACCATTCATAAGTGCATTCATTGCCGACTGAACTTTTCTTTCTGTTTTTGTGTCAACAGAACTTGTCGCTTCATCAAGAATCAGAACAGACGGATCTGAAAGTATCGTTCTTGCAATAGTAATAAGCTGTTTTTGCCCCTGAGAAATGTTGCTCGCATCTTCGTCAACAACTGTGTCATACCCCTGAGGCAACGACATAATAAAATCATGAACGCACGCACTTTTTGCCGCTTCATAAATTTCTTCATCTGTTGCTTTCGTTTTAGAATATGCAATGTTTTCACGAATCGTGCCATTAAACAACCACGTATCCTGCAAAACCATTCCGTAAATTTTACGAAGATTTTTTCTTGTTATTCTTCTTATGTCTTTTCCGTCAATTTTTATCTTACCGTTATCGACTTCATAAAATCTCATCAGCAAATTTACAATTGTTGTTTTACCTGCTCCTGTGTGACCTACAATTGCCACAACCTGACCGGGCTTTACTGTGAGATTAAAATCTTTAATCAACGGATTATCTTTAGAATATGAAAAATCTACATTTTTAAACTCAACAATACCTTTGACGTTCTTTTCGGGTTCCTGTTCTTTTTCGGATGATTCTTCCTTTTCATCAAGAACTTCAAAAATTCTTTCTGCGGAAGCCAGGGAAGATTGAACGCCGTTCATAATATTTGCCATGTCAACAAGAGGTTGCGTAAACAGCTTTGAATATGTCACAAAACTGATTATTATTCCTATTGAAATCTGGTTTTTCATTACGAGAATGCTTCCCACAACGCAAATGAGAACATATCCTAAATTGTTGACAAAACTCAGACACGGCATAACTGTTCCTGTTATAAACTGAGCTTTTCTGCTTGACTCATAAAGACTTTCGTTGATTTCGTCGAACTCTTCGATTGCCTTGTTTTCATATGAAAATGATTTGACAATATCGTGTCCTGTATACATCTCTTCCATATGTCTGTTGACTTCGCCTGTTTTTTTCCATTGTGCACGAAAATGTCCTCTTGATTTTTTGACAAGTATCAATGCTGCAACGGCACTCAACGGAAGCACACTCAGAGTAGTGAGTGTCATTTTCCAGCTCACAATAAACATTATTACCAATATTCCGAAAAATGTGACTACCGAAGAAATTGTCATAAGTATGTTGTTTTGTAAATTGAGGCTGATATTATCAGCGTCATTTATCATACAACTCATTATTTCTCCCCTTGGATGTGAGTCGAAAAATCTGAGTGGTATTCTTGAAAGTTTGTCATTGACTTTTTTTCTGAGAGATTTAATAACATCCTGTGTGACTTTTGCCATTATATCCCATTGAAAATAAGTCATAATTGATGATACAGCGTACACTCCGAGAACAGTCAGCAGCACTGTTGCTATTGATCCCATATTAACTGTACCTGCAACAAGTCCGAGTTTTATTTCAACCTGTTTTTGTATTGCATCAATCACGTTACCCAGAAGAAGTGGTCCGACAGTTGACATTGCCGTTCCGACAACTCCGCAGATTATAACGCAGACAAGCCAACCCCATTGAGGTTTCATATGATTAATAAACCTGTATAAAGTTTTTGAAAAGTTTTTAGGTTTATTTTTTTCTTGTGTCATTACATAAGAATCATATTTGTTTACAGCTTTATTGTCTGTTTTTTTCTCATTATTTCTCATTTTCTAACCCCTCCTTTGACAGTTGGGATTTCATTATCTCCTGATAAAGCTTGCAATCCTGAGATAATTGACTATGAGTTCCGATTCCCGCAATCTCACCTTCTCCGAGAACAATTATTCTGTCTGCATCTGCAACAGAACCTATTCTCTGAGCTACAATAATAACGGTTTTGTCTTTTAATTCTTCCTTCAATGCTTCTCTTATTATCTTGTCTGTTTTAAAGTCAAGGGCTGAAAAGCTGTCGTCAAAAACATATATGTCTGCTTTTTTTGCCAGAGCTCTTGCAATAGTCAATCTTTGTTTCTGACCGCCCGAAAGATTTTTTCCGTCCTGATATATCATTGTGTCGTATTTTTCAGGCAACTGTTCAACAAACTCGTCTGCCTGTGCTTTCTTACATACACGGACAATTTCTTCGTCTGTCACCTCATCGTTACCAAAACGCACGTTATCTTTTACGCTTCCGCTGAACAACATTGTTTTTTGTTGAGCAACGCTGATTGATGACGTTAAACTTTTCCTGGAAAGTTCTTTTACGTTTATTCCACCAACCAGAATTTCTCCTTTTTCAATGTCATAAAGCCTTGTCATCAGATTGAGAATGGTGCTTTTTCCGCTACCCGTGCTTCCGATTATTGCAACGGTTTCGCCTTCGTTTATAGTAAACGATGCATCAACGAGCTTGTCCACATCATCTCCGGGATATGAAAAAGTTACATTTCTGAATTCAACCGTTCCTCTTTGAATAAAATCTTTTGTATTTTCTGTTTCCTTGATTGCAGGTTCTCTTGACAAAACTTCGTTGATACGATTTACACTGATCATCGCTTTTGGTATCATAACAAGAACTGATGTCGCCATAGTTATTGCACCGATTATCATAAGAACATACATAATAAATGCCTGTAAATTCCCTACCGTATTTGCTATCTGTTCACGGTAAAGTCCTGCATCCAAAGCCATAATCTGTCGGCAGTTTATATAGACAAGCGTAACTATGATGCCGAACAAAAGCATTATTCCGATAGGAAGAACTTTTGCATAAATTCTGTTTATTTTAACATACGTTGTCGCCAGTTCATTATTTGATTTATCAAATCTTTCATCTTCATATTCACTTTTGTTGAACGCTCTGACAACTCTGATACCGCTGAGCTTTTCACGTAAAACCTTGTTCAGATTGTCCATTTTTTGTTGAACAACATCATACATCGGTATTATTTTCTTTGAAACAAAGAAAACAACAACTACAATTACAGAAAGCACGCAAAACAAAATTGTTGAAAGGGTTTTGTTCATCAGAAATGACATTACCGTTCCACCAATCATCATCACAATAGCACTGACTATGATTCTGATTACATTCTGGAATATTGTCTGCACCTGATTTATATCATTTGTGCTTCTTATCAGAAGTGACGCTGTTGATATATCGCTTATATCACTGCCCGAAAGAGACTGCGTTTTCACAAAAACTGCTCTTCTGATTTCTTTTCCGAAACCCATAGAACATTTTGAAACAAAATAACTGCTTATGCATCCCAAAACAACTGATATTATCGCAAACAGCACCATAAAGCTGCCCATTCTTCTGACGTAATCAATATTGTTTTTTCCAATGCCGTTATTTATTATAAGAGACATCATTGCCGGGAGTAATATCTGAAAAGCGTTGTTGACTGCTGTTAATATCAAAGAAATTATTGCCGATGATTTATATGGCTTCAAATACTTCAATATTTGTTTCATCTCAACACCTTCTTTAACTCAAAACATAAAAATTCATATTATTATATCACTTTTGGCTTTGTTTTTCAATGTTTTATCTCAATTATTTTTTCTTTTAAAACTTTTATAAGAAATTTTTGTTTTAAATTAATAAATCTTTTCAAAATTTGTTCACAAAATGTTTATTGCTTTTTAGAAATTTTGTGTTAAAATCTACACAATTAATAATTTTCACTTTTATTTAAGGACGGCAAAAAAATGAGAACTCGTGAAAAAGAAATAGGTGACCAGAATATCGTAGGTCAGAAAATCAAAAAAATCCGTGAAGAAATGAATCTGAGTCAGAAAGACTTTCTTGCTCAACTTCAGATTGCCGGGCTTGATCTGAGCAATTCTGCAATTTCCAAGCTTGAGGGTCAGTTCAGACGAGTGACCGACAGAGAACTTCTTATCATTTCAAAAACTTTAAAAATTTCTGTTGACGATCTTCTCAACCAAAAATAAATTGTAAATTAAAAATCGCTGTATCGTATTGATACAGCGATTTGTTTTTATTTGCTACCTTTTCTGATTATTTCAATTTCTTTTTTGTATCCTTCAAGGTCATTCGGAGTTTCAAGCAAAAATGGTAAGTTGCAAAGCTTTTCGTGATTGACTACCCTCAACAATGCTTCAATTCCAATATTTCCCTCGCCAAGTTTTTCGTGCCTGTCCTTATGACTTGCAAAAGCGTTTTTGCTATCGTTGAGATGAATTGCCTTGATTCTGTCAAGACCAATTATGTCGTCAAATTTTTGCAACACTCCGTCAAGGTCGTTGACGATATCATATCCTGCATCAAACACATGGCATGTGTCCAGACAAACTCCGAGTTTATCATTGAGCTCAACCCTGTCAATTATTTCCCTGAGCTCTTCAAATTTACTTCCTACTTCGCTTCCCTTTCCTGCCATAGTTTCAAGCAATACGGTAGTTGTCATATCCTCAAAGAGAACATTGTTTAGCGTCTGGCTGATCAATTCAATTCCAACTTCAACGCCCTGACCGACATGACTTCCCGGATGAAAATTATAAAGATTGTTCGGGACATATTCCATCCTTTTCATATCATCTTCAAAAACTTCATACGCAAATTGTCTTGTTCTTTCGTCGGCAGAACACATGTTCAGAGTATACGGTGCATGAGCTAAAATTTTGCCGTAATCAAGCTCATTCCATTTGTCAATGAATTTTCTGACATCATTTTCATCAATATCTTTTGCTTTTCCACCTCTGGGATTTCTTGTGAAAAACTGAAAGGTGTTTGCGTTAATCGAAAGCGATTCTTCAAGCATATTCATATATCCCGCTGATGCGGACAAATGACAACCAATATTAATCATATATACTCCTTAAATTTTGTGTTTAGCAATAAGTCCCTGTTTTTCATCCCAGAGCTTCTGCGAAAGGTCGACATAATAAGTGTGCGGATTTTCAAATCTCTTGACTTCGTCCCAAAGCATATCCACTTGTTCCTTGCAATAATTTCTTATTTCATCCAACGAATAATTTTTTCCTACAAACTTTCCGTTTTCAAATAACGGCTCAAGGATCTTAACAGCTTTGAAATCTGTAACAGTTTTTCTCTTCCATGTATGTTCCGGGTCAAAAATTTCATACGGTTTTGTGTCGTCTATTTCTTCGCCTGCAACTGTCAGCACATCTGCAAAAGCTTTTCCGCTTTCACGGTCATATAATCTCCAGACTTCTTTTACACCGGGAGTAGTTATTTTGCTTACGTTTTCGCTTATTTTAATTTTCGGTATTATTTCCCCATCTCTTTCAACAGCAGCAAGTTTATATACACCGCCAAAAACAGGGTTGGATGAAGCTGTTATCAGTCTTTCACCTACACCAAAAGAATCAACCTGTGCATTCTGAAGAAGCATATCACGAATTATATATTCATCAAGCGAATTTGATGCAACAATCTGGCAATCCTCAAATCCCGCTTCATCAAGAACTTTTCTGATTTTCTTTGAAAGATAAGTTATATCTCCACTATCTATTCTGACACCTTTTGGTCTGAATCCTCTCGGCAAAACTTCACGTTTAAATGCTTCAATCGCATTTGGAAGACCTGATTTCATAACGTTGTATGTATCTATCAACAACGTGCAGTTATCAGGATATTCTCTTGCATAAGCGCAGAAAGCTTCAAGTTCATTGTCAAAAACCTGTATCCAGCTGTGAGCCATAGTTCCAAGTGCAGGAACGCTGTACATATAATCCGTAATGGTACAGGCTGTGCCAACGCACCCACCTATAAATGCAGCTCTTGCTCCAAGCACGGCACCGTCAAATCCCTGCGCTCTTCTTGAACCGAATTCCATTACTGCTCTGCCCTGAGAAGCTCTTGTGACACGGTTTGCTTTTGTTGCGATAAGACTCTGATGGTTTATGCACAAAAGCACCATTGTTTCAATAAACTGAGCCTGAATAACAGGACCTTTTACAGTCACTATCGGTTCTCCAGGAAAAATCGGTGTACCTTCTCTGACGCATTTTATATCACATTTGAATTTAAAGTTTCTCAGATAATCAAGAAATTCTTCTCCAAAGCCTTTTGTTCTCAGATATTCTATTTCTTCTTCTTTAAAATGAAGATTTTCAAGATATTCCACAAGCTGTTGAACACCTGCCATAATAGCAAATCCACCGTTGTCAGGAACTTTTCTGAAAAACATATCAAAATATGCGATTTGTTCTCCGACTCCGTTTTTAAAATAACCGTTTGCCATTGTCAGCTCGTAAAAATCAAAAAGCATCGTTAAATTTCTTTCTGAAAATCTTTCGCCATTAATATTCATAAAACAAGACCTCTTAATTTTTAAAATTATTTATCCTGAATAGTATACCACATTTTACATTTTTTTTGCAACTTGTATTTGGAAATTATCGGGCAGAATAATAGCATAAAGTTTTTGGAGGTTCAATTTATGGAATTAATAAAAATAGTTCTTTCATCGGTATTGTCTATTGCCGCAATTTTTATTCTGACAAAGCTGATTGGAAACAAGCAGCTGAGCGAAGCTCATATTTTTGATTATATCAACGGAATCACCGTCGGTTCAATTGCAGCAGAAATGGCAACTTCTCTTGAAAATGACGTGTTCAAACCTCTTGTTGCAATGGTAGTTTATACCGTCTTTGTTATAACGATATCTTACCTTGACAGAAAATCACTCAGACTCAGAAGAATTTTTTCAGGCAAGTCACTTGTCCTATATGATTCGGGAAAACTTTATTATGACAATTTCAAAAAAACGGGTATTGACATCAATGAATTTCTTGTCAGTTGCAGACTTAACGGATTCTTCGACCTGAACGAAATTCATACTGCAATTTTTGAGACAAACGGAAAAATAAGCTTTTTGCCAAACGAATTAAACAGAAGTCTTCAACCAAAAGACACTAACCTTATCGTCTCTCAGTCCCGGATTATGACAAACTTAATTGTTGACGGAAAAATAATTGAAGGCAACCTACAAAAATGCAGAAAGACAAAGGATTGGCTTTTTAATAATTTAAAGAAGCAGAACGCCGGCAACATTGATGATATATTCCTTGCTTCGTATGATGGTGAAAGCAAGTTTAATATCTACAAAAAAATAAATGAGAAAAACAACCGTTCTCCTTTTGAATAGTTTAAATAATAATGTTGAATTAAGAAAATAAATGTGTTATAATTAAAAAAAGTTTATTGTTTAGGGAGAGATTATTATGCAGAATCTTTTTAATTCTACAAACCTTGATCAGACTTCTTCCCCCGAAGATTTGGGTATAGACTCATCTTTAATTAAAAATTTTATCAGTGACTGCGAAAAATGTAACTATAATTTTAAAAATATTATTATTGGTCGACACGGCAAAATTGCAACAAGAATTGTAAGAAAACCGTTTGACCCATCATTCACTCATACCTCGTTTTCTTCTGCAAAGCCTATAGTTGCTCTTGCAATTGGTTTTGCTGTGTGCGAAGGTATCCTCAGACTTGACACTACAATTGAAGAACTTTTTGGTGACAAGCTCAGCGATAAAGAAATTAAAAAAATAAAAGGCATTACCGTTGAACATCTTCTCACCATGACTGCCGGCAAATCTGTCAGCTTACTTTTCAACAAAGAAAAAGACGATTGGTTTGATACCTTTATCAATTCAAAAGTGATTGGCAAGCCGGGTGAAAAATTCAAATACGTCAGCGAAAACACTTATATGCTGGGCAGAATCCTGTCCGAAGTTACAGGGCTTACTGTCAGCGAATACCTCAGACCAAGACTTCTTGAACCACTTGGAATTGAAAAGTTTTACTGGGAAACAGACAAAAGTGGCTACGAAGCAGGTGCCTGGGGAATGTTCTGGACAGTTGATGATATGGCTAAAATTGCCCAGCTTTTCCTCAATCGTGGTAAGTGGGACGGTGTTCAGATTGTTCCTGTCGAATGGTTAGATATGATGATTACTCCTCACATTTCAGGAATTAACACCATTTACGCTATGGACAAAGGCTTCGGATATCAGACATGGCCGAATTACGAAGGTACATTTTACAGATTTGAAGGACTTTACGGTCAATACATCTTTATTTACCCTCAATACGATGCTTTTGTTGTTATGCAATCAGGTGACATCAGACAATATGACTTTTTCCCGATTGTTGAAAAATATTTCCCTGAAGCTTTTAAAGAAGAACGAATTGAAATAACTTCTGCTCAGAGAGAAGATTACAATAATTTTATTGAAAATATTTCTTACCCGATTTTAAAAGGTGGACCGAGAAACTTTGCCACTGAACAGGCTCTTAACCTGAACTGTTACAAAATGGTGAAAATGGCTTATTCCACAATGCAATCGGCTGCCTGTTCCTTTGTTCAAGCCAAAAAGCCGGGCAAAATGACAAACATAGTCTTTAACTTTAAAGAGAATTATGCTGAAATGATGTGGGACGAAAAATCATACGGCACAAACAAAATGATTATAAGCCTTGATTCAGAAACAAGATACAGCACCATAACTCTGGGTCAGTTTGAATCTCATGTTGCCGCATACGGCAAATGGCTGCCAAGTGGCAAGCTTCAGGTTCAGGTCATTTCAATTGAATCACCTGACATCAGAACTTTTGTTTTTAAATTTACAAAAAAATATGTTTTTGTCAAAGCAAAAGTTGACAGCGGTCTCAAAGATATGGTCAGATTTGAATTGTTCTTTATGGGCTTCAAAAATGTACCTTTCGTTAAAATCGTTTCTTTTCTTGCTGATGCTGTAGCTAAAATTATTTTGTATCCTCCTTTCCTGATGGGAAAAGCTAAAAAGAACAAAATATCAGAAGAAAATAAAAGTTGACAACTGTTTTTCCTTTTGCTATAATAATAAAAGTGTGGAAGACCCGTAGTTTTATATGACTTTGCCAAGAGAAATTGCAACGTGGCTGAAATTGCAATTCAAAGCCGAAGCTCACGGCAACACTTCCGTTTGAACACTCAGTTTTAATAAAAGCGAACGCATATTGCGTTAATGTGGGTGGCACCGCGGGAAACATCTCGTCCCTCAGATTTTTTCTGAGGGACTTATTTTTTTATTCGGAGGTTATTTATGGAAAATTGTTACAGAAATTGTACTTGTGACACTATCTCAAAAGAAAACATCGGCCAGACAGTAAAGCTTGCAGGCTGGATTGACACAATCCGTGACCACGGTGGTATTATTTTCGTCGATCTTCGTGATCAATACGGAATAACACAGCTTGTTATTCACGACGAAAATGTACTTTCAGGAATTGCAAAAGAAAGCGTAATCAGCGTTGAAGGTGAAGTTACATTAAGAGATGAAGAAACAGTTAACCCTAAAATTTCAACAGGTGAAGTTGAAGTTGTTGTTTCAAAATTTGAACTTTTAAGCAAATCTTCTAATCAACTTCCGTTTGAAATTCAGACTTCAAATCAGACAAGAGAAGATGTCAGACTCAAATACCGTTTCCTTGATCTGAGAAATCCGGAAGTACACAACAATATAGTTGTTCGTTCAAAAATCACAAGTCATCTGAGAAGAAAAATGGAAGATATGGGATTCCTTGAAATTCAGACTCCTATTCTCACAGCTTCTTCACCTGAAGGTGCAAGAGACTATCTTGTTCCAAGCCGTAAATTCCACGGAAAATTCTACGCTCTTCCTCAGGCACCACAGCAGTTCAAACAACTTCTGATGGTTTCAGGATTTGACAAGTATTTCCAGATTGCTCCTTGTTTCAGAGATGAGGACGCAAGAGCAGACCGTTCACCGGGTGAATTCTATCAGCTCGACTTTGAAATGGCTTTTGCAACTCAGGAAGATGTTTTTGCTGTTGCCGAAGAAGTTCTTTATGACGTTTTTTCAACATTCTCAGACAAGGAAGTTTCAAAGCCTCCTTTCAGACGCATCCCATATAAAGAAAGTATGTTGAAATACGGCACAGACAAACCTGATCTGAGAAACCCGCTTATTATCAATGACCTTTCTGAATTTTTCAGCGATGTTGATTTTGCACCGTTTAAAGGAAAACAGGTAAGAGGTATTGTTGCTCCGGGTGGCGCAAAAATGTCAAAATCATGGTTTGAGAAAATGCTTAAATTTGCAACAGACGAGGTTGGAATGAAAGGTCTTGGATATATTTCCGTTCTTGAAGAAATGGCACTCAAAGGACCTATTGTTAAATTCCTCACAGACGAAAAAATCGAAGAACTCAAATCTATGCTTGGACTCAAAGAATTTGATACTCTGTTCTTCATTTCAGATACTGTTAAAAACACAGACAAATTTGCAGGTGAAATCAGAACTGCTTTGGGCGAAAGGCTTGAGCTCATCGACAAAAGCAAGTATGAGCTTTGCTTTATCGTTGATTTCCCAATGTATGGCATCGGAGAAGAATCGGGCAAAATTGAATTTACTCATAATCCGTTCTCAATGCCACAGGGCGGAATGGAAGCTCTTGAAACAAAGGATCCTCTTGATATTCTTGCATATCAGTATGATATCGTTTGCAACGGAAGTGAACTTTCATCAGGCGCAGTTCGTAACCATATTCCTGAAGTTATGGTCAAAGCGTTTGAAATTGCAGGATATACAGAAGATGATGTCAAACAGAAATTTGCAGCTCTTTATGATGCATTCCACTACGGCGCACCACCACACGCAGGTATGGCGCCGGGTCTTGACAGAATTGTTATGTTGTTGACAGAAACAGAAAGCATCAGAGAAGTTATAGCTTTCCCGATGAACTCTAACGCTCAGGACCTTCTTCTCAATGCTCCGGGAGACGTCACCGAACAACAACTTCGTGAAGTTCATATCAAAATAAGATAAAAAAGAAAGCAGTGCAAAAGTCAATTCCGACAAGCACTGCTTTTTTATTTTCTGAATTTATTTAACCACTTTTTAAGTTCTTTTGTTTTGCTTTTGTCTGGAAAACATTTAAAAAAATAATCGCATCCGTCACAGCGAACATTCATATTCAGAATGTTCGCCGTTACCCAAACATTTACGCCCTTGTTTACTTGGTCGCAACGGTGTGCCTGTGACATCAATAATCTGTTTTTTGCCCATAACTTTTTTCACCCCAATAAAAAAGCACATCCCAGAGGATGTGCTGAAAAAGTGTTGTCTCTCGGTTTAGTTGCGACACTAACCATTTTCCCATGCGGAATTAAAGGAAAACACATTTTTGTTTATAAAATTTATTAGCCGAAATATCTCTTTAACAAGCCCTCAAATGCTTTACCATGTCTTGCTTCGTCTCTTGCCATTTCATGAACTGTGTCATGAATCGCGTCAAGGTTTGCTTCTTTTGCTCTTTTTGCAAGATCAAATTTTCCTGCTGTTGCTCCGTTTTCTGCTTCTACTCTCATTTCAAGATTTTTCTTTGTGCTATCTGTTACAACTTCTCCGAGAAGCTCTGCAAATTTTGCTGCATGTTCTGCCTCTTCATAAGCTGCTTTTTCCCAATAAAGACCGATTTCAGGATAGCCTTCTCTGTGTGCTACTCTTGCCATTGCAAGGTACATTCCTACTTCTGTACATTCACCGTTGAAATTTGCACGGAGATCTTCAATTATATCTTCGCTGACTCCCTGTGCTACTCCTACTACGTGTTCTGCTGCCCAGGAACGTTCATCAGATTGCTGAGTAAATTTTGAAGCAGGTGCCTGGCACTGTGGGCATTTTTCAGGTGCGTTGTCTCCTTCGTGAACATATCCGCAAACATTACATACAAATTTTTTCATCTTTTTTTCCTCCAAATTTTTATATTTTTTCTTCGGCACAATTTTTACATATACCGAAAAATGTTAAACTGTGTGATGTGATTTTTCCTCCGATTTTTTTCTCGGCGTTTTTTAACATCTGTGTAGTTTCTATCTCTTCAATATCAGAAACTTTTCCACATCTGTTACATACAAAATGATAATGCGTTTCAACGGTGGCATCAAATCTGTCAGTTCCGTTGACATTAAATCTGATGGCTTTTCCGTTATCCGACAAAAAAGTCAGATTTCTGTATATTGTCGCAAGACTGATGTTTGAAATTTCTTTTTTAACTGAAAAATATATCTCTTCCGCTGTCGGATGATCATATCTTGAACTCAGCTCTTTCAACACAGCCTCTCTCTGAGCGCTATATCTCGTAACTGACATTTTATCTCCCTCCCTTATTGATAATGATTATCATTATCGTTATTATAATACATTATTTTTTATTTGTCAATAGATATTATAAAAAATTTTTTCATATAATTTTTTGGGTGATAAAAATGACAAGAATTATTAAATTTTTAATCATTATTTCAATTTTTATGTTTACTTCCTGTTCAAAAAAAAGCACCGAAAACATTGTTCCCCAAATTAACGGAGAAAACATTCGCGGTGTCTGGGTCAGTGTTTATGACATGGACTTTTTAAAAAATGACGAAAAGAACTTTTCTATTTGTGCCGAAAATATGTTTAAAGATATTGCAGAAAAAGGTTTCAACAATGTTTTTTTGCAAGTGCGTCCGTTTTCTGACGCTTTATACAACTCAGAAATTTTTCCGTGGAGCAGTTATCTGACAGGCGTACAGGGTCAGAATCCGGGATTTGACCCGTTAAAAATTCTGATTGACAAGGCACACAATTACAATTTAAAATTACACGCCTGGATAAATCCTTATCGTATTCTTTACGAAAACGATATAACGAAAATCAGCAAGGACAATCCCGCTTATGAAATGATTCAGAACAAAGATGATTCTGTTTTTATCTGCGACAGCGGTATTTTTTATAACCCTTGCTCAATCAAAGCTCAAAAATTAATTCTTGACGGTATACGGGAAATTGTTAAAAATTATGACGTTGACGGTATTCATATTGACGACTATTTTTATCCCGTCACAACAGATGACATCGACAAAAACCAATTTGAAAAATATGATGGCAATTTATCTCTTGACGAATGGAGAATGATGAATGTCAACAGCTTTGTGTCGGGAATGTACAGCGCCGTAAAAGCAATCAACAAAGACACCGTTGTCAGCATCAGTCCATCAGGAAACATTGAAAGCAATTACACTTCTCATTTTGCAGACGTCAGAAAATGGCTGTCTGAACCGGGATATGCAGACTGGATAATTCCTCAGATTTATTTTGGGTTCGAAAACGAATATTCACCATTTGAAAAAGTTTTAAATGAATGGAAAAGTCTTGATAAAAATGAAAACGTTTCCCTTGTTGTCGGCCTTGCATTATATAAATGCAGCAAACCGGACGAAAACGCAGGAAACGGTGTCAATGAGTGGACAGAAAATTCCGACATTATTAAAAGACAAATTGAAATGTGTGACAATCTTGGGTTTGTTTTATATTCCTACCCTTACACAAACAGTCAGGAATTCATAAATTATTCTGACTTATTAAAGCTAAGCGAATAGAACTTACCGAATAATTTTTAGTTAATATTTCGTTTTTCGGAGTTATTGCTTTTTCTTTAATTAAATCGCTGATAAAATAAGCAGGTATACAGAGGAGGAACCATGCAACTGCAAACTTGGGACATATCTGACCCAGCAGATTAAATTTTTCTTCAGAATAGTCCCACACGTTTAAATGCAATTGTATATTCACTATATATCCACAGACAAACTCCAATGTGGAAATCACTGTGCACCCGACAAGACTTTTGACAAAAAGACTGTTTCTTCTCGTTTTAAGATTTAAAAAATACAACAACGAAAGCACTGTTCCTCCAAGCAGAACCATTGTCCAATGAGTATATCCCCTGAACATTACTTCTATAAGTCCGTACAGCACTCCTCCAAACAAAAATACTATTAAATATTCCTTTATTTTTTTCATAAAAATCACCAATTATATTTTTGGAAGTATTTCGTAAAATTATTCACAAAAATATTATTTAATTTTATTTGATTTTTATTATAAAACTTGTTATAATAGTCGCAGTAAACTACGTTTAGATTATAAGATTATTATGAAAAATGGGTGAAAATTTTGAAGAAAAATAATATCAGAAATTTTTCTATTATTGCACATATTGACCACGGCAAGTCTACTCTTGCTGACAGATTGCTTGAAATTACAGATTCTGTTGCCCTAAGGGATATGCAAAACCAGATTCTTGACAATATGGATCTTGAAAGAGAAAGAGGCATCACAATAAAATCTCACGCTGTCAAGCTTGATTACAAAGCAAAAGACGGTCAGATTTATGCGCTCAATCTTATAGACACTCCCGGTCACGTTGACTTCAATTATGAAGTTTCACGTTCACTTGCCGCTTGTGAAGGAGCTATTCTCATCACTGACGCATCGCAAGGAATTGAAGCACAGACTCTTGCAAACACATATCTTGCTCTCGACCACGATCTTGAGCTTGTTCCCGTAATCAACAAAATTGATTTGCCCTCCGCTGAGCCGGACAGAGTTTGCGCAGAAATTGAAGATGTTATCGGTCTTGACTGTTCTCTTGCTCCGAGAGTCAGCGCAAAAACGGGTGAAAATGTTGAACAGGTGCTTGAAAGAATTGTTCAGGATATTCCTGCACCTGAAGCAAACGATGATGCACCATTAAGAGCTTTGATTTTTGACTCAATTTATGACAGTTACAGAGGCGTTATCGTTTATATCAGAGTTATTGACGGCAAAATCAAAGCCGGTGACACAATGAGAATGATGGCAACGGGCGCTGAATTTACCGTTGTTGATGTCGGCTATATGCGTGCGCAAGGGATGGAAAGCTCAAAAGAACTGACCTCCGGAGAAGTTGGATATATTACTGCTTCAATCAAAACAGTAAGCGACGCACGAGTTGGTGACACGGTCACACTCGCAAACAACCCTGCAAGTGAACCTTTGCCGGGTTACAGAAAAGTTAATCCTATGGTTTTCTGCGGTGTTTATCCGGCCGATGGAGCTGACTACGAAAATCTGCGTGACGCACTTGAAAAATTGCAGTTAAACGACGCCGCATTGTCTTATGAACCCGAAACATCAGGTGCTTTGGGATTCGGTTTCAGATGTGGTTTCCTCGGTCTTTTACATCTTGAAATTATTCAGGAAAGACTTGAAAGAGAATATAATCTTGACCTTGTTACCACTATTCCAAGCGTTATATATAAAATTCATATGACTGATTCCAGCATTGTTGAAATTGATAACCCAACGCATTATCCTGACCCTGCAAAAATCGACCATTGCGAAGAGCCTATCACTAACGCTCACATTTATGCTCCGTCAGATTATGTCGGAACGATTATGGAGCTTTGTCAGGAAAAACGAGGCACGTTTAAAGATATGACTTATATTACAAGTGACAGAGTTGATATTCACTACATTTTGCCACTTAACGAAATAATATATGATTTCTTTGACAGTCTTAAATCAAGAACAAAAGGTTATGCGTCTTTTGACTATGAAATATCAGGATATCAGCAATCAAAGCTTGTAAAACTTGATGTTTTGCTTAACGGTGATGTTGTCGACGCCTTGTCTTTTATCATTCACTCCGACAAGGCATATTCAAGAGCAAGAAAAATTGCCGAGAAGCTCAAAGACAATATTCCGAGACAAATGTTTGAAATTCCTATTCAGCTTTCTATCGGCGGTAAAATTATTGCCCGTGAAACAGTCAAAGCAATGCGTAAAGATGTTCTTGCAAAATGCTACGGTGGTGACATTACGCGTAAAAAGAAACTTCTTGAAAAACAAAAAGAAGGTAAAAAGCGTATGAGACAATTCGGCAGCGTCGAAGTGCCTCAGGAAGCATTTATGGCTGTGTTAAAGCTTGACGATTAATTTTTAAAAAATAAATGGATTATGAGTTAAACATAAAACTCATAATCCATTTTCTTTTGCTAAAATCCGTGACGGCTTATATGATTAAATTTCGTTCTTACTGCTTCACCGTTTAAAACTTTCTGAGGATTGATTTCAACTGCTTTGTAGAACATCTCGTCGTTCATAACATTTGAAAAGCTCTGAATATAAGAAAGCATTCTCATATTTCTTGCTCCCAATCCGTGAGCATCTGTTGCAAGAAAAGCAGCCATTCCGTTTCTTACCATCTTTGTTGCAAGAGCCTTGCTTTCGTCGCTGTCAATTCCTGCAAGTGATGTCATATTAATCTGAAACAAAGTTCCCATATCTGCAAGATAATTCACAAGGGAATAATCCTGTTGAAAAAATTCATATCTTTCCGGGTGAGCAAGAATAGGTACCAGTTTTCTTGACACTATCTCATCAAAATATCTCGTTATTCTTTTTATGCTCATCGAGAAAAAATCAAGTTCGCACAACAAATATCTTGTTGAATTTATCGTCAGTTGTTCGAGCTGATTGTCAAAAAAAACATCCTCATTCAAATGCACTTCTGCTCCCGGAAAAACTTCAACATTAATTGAATATTCATCAAAGTTTTTTCTGACTTCGTTTATCAATCTGTCACGTTCTTTTACAAAATTTGTGTCTGACGGTGTGCAGAGATAATGTGGAGTTGCGACTATTTTTGTTACATTGTTTTCCTGAGCATCTTTTCCCATTTTCAAGGTGGTCAGCATATCTCTCGCGCCATCATCAAAACCGGGCAATATATGACAGTGAATATCAATCATAAACAATCATAACTCCTTTCTTTTCTATTGTTTTTATTGTATACCTTTTTGATGCAAATTGTCAATGTATGAATACATATTTTTAATGTGTTTTTCTTGACATATAATATAATTAGTAGTAGAATTGACTTGATATTTTATGAATCGAGGATTTAAAAAATGATTGGTCTGGGAACTTGGAAAACTACTGTTCATCATTCGTTTTATGACGGTGATATAATTCTTGCAATCACTGACAATAACGGTGAATACGCTTTTGATGTTACATTGAAAGCTTTCAAAGAACCTCCCACTTTTGAAGTTTCTAACATTACTGAAAAAGGTAATCGCCTTGAAGGTGATGTTAAAATCAGTATAATTCCTTTTAAAATTAAATTCTATGCAGATTTTGAAGCAGATGTTATGAGCGGTGCTTTGAATATCCCCTTTGTAGGAGAGATAAAAATAGATAACGCCGTTCGAATCGATTAATATTTTATGGTGGTGATATAATTGTCTAAATTTGGTTTTATTAAGGTTGCTTCGGTCAGCCCCAAAACTGTCGTTGCAGACCCCAAGAAAAACGCCTCAAACGCTTATATGTCTCTTGTTGAAGCGTCATCATCAGATGTTCAATTATGTGTTTTTCCTGAATTATACCTTTCAGGATATACTTGCGGAGATTTGTTTTTGCAAAACATTTTAATTGATTCGTGTGTTACAGCTTTGAATTGGCTTCTTGATAAAACTCAGGTTATGGAAACAGTTTTTGTTATTGGTTTGCCTTTTAAAACTGACAACCGTCTGTATAACTGTGCTGCTGTTTGCTACAAGGGTAAAGTTCTTGGTATTGTTCCGAAAACATATCTTCCTGATTATGGCAGTTATAACGAAAAACGTTGGTTTTCCTCATCACTTCAAAATACAAAAGATTTTATTACTTTGGGTGGCAAAAAAATTCCTTTCGGAAAAATTCTTTTTTCATTCGGAAAAGATTTTACACTTGGTGTTGAAATCGGAAGCGATTTGTCATCCCCTGTTTCGCCATCAACTACAATGGCACTTAGCGGTGCAAACATCATTGCCAATCTTTCTGCTTTCAGTGAAACTGTCGGAGAAAGTGAGCACCGCATTAATATGATTAAAGCTCACAGCAGAAAAAACCTGTGCGCATATATTTACTCTTCTGCCGGTTATGGAGAAAGTACTACAAACGGTGTTTTTTCAGGCTCTTGCATAATTGCAGAATGTGGCAAAATTCTTTCTCAGAGCAAACCGTTCATAATTGACTCTTCTTTCACTTCAATTTGTGTAGATGTTGATAAAATTAACAACGACCGTTTTGTCAACACTGTTTTCAGAGATGATTCAATCAATTATTCCGACAGTGATTATGAAGTTATCAGTTGTTCGTCATTGAAAGATATCGGACTCAAATCTATCAACCGAGTTTATCGCAGGAATTCGTTTGTTCCTTCTGACGAAAAGAGTTTAGTCAGCAGATGCGAAGAAATTTTTGCAATGCAAACCCATGCTCTTGCAAAGCGTCTTCTTCACACCAAAACATCAAAAATTGTTATCGGAATTTCCGGTGGTCTTGATTCAACTCTGGCCCTTCTCGTTGCTGCTAACGCAATGGAAATGCTTAAAATTAAAAAGAAAAATATAATTTGTGTCACAATGCCAGGTTTCGGGACAACCAGTGTCACAAAAAATAATTCATTAGATTTAATCGATGCAATCGGTGCAACTCCGGAAATTGTTGACATCAAAGATTCTTGTCTTAAACATTTTGAAGATATCGGGCATGACCCGAATCAGCTTGATGTTACTTACGAAAATGCTCAGGCAAGAGAAAGAACCCAGATTCTTATGGATATCGCAAACAAGGAGAACGCATTGCTTGTCGGCACAGGAGATCTGAGTGAACTTGCTCTTGGTTGGTGCACCTACAATGGTGACCATATGAGTATGTATAACGTAAACTGTGACATCCCCAAAACTCTTGTCAGAAGTATTGTTTACTACATCAGTACAATCAGCGTAAACACTATTTCAACTACACTCAAAAATATACTCGAAACACCTATCAGCCCGGAATTACTTCCACCCGACAGAAATGGTAATATTATTCAGAAAACAGAAGACAATATTGGTCCTTATGAATTGCACGATTTCTTCTTGTATCATTTTATCAGACACAATTTCTCTCCTGAAAAAATTCTTTTTATTGCCTCAATTTCTTTCAACAAAATTTATGACAATGATGTAATTTTAAAATGGCTTAAGGTTTTCATCAAAAGATTCTTTAACAGCCAGTTCAAACGTTCCTGCTCTCCTGACGGACCGAAAATCGGTTATGTCAGCCTTTCTCCGAGAGGTGATTGGAAAATGCCTTCCGATGCAGAGTGTGACAGATGGCTTGAAATGTTAGACTAAATTTAAAACGGATGTATCGTTGCTTTCTGCGATACATCCGTTTGTTTTTATTTTATTATAAAATGTTTTGGTATTCCGTTTTGTGTTTTTGTTGAAACTTCTCCCTGAATCAGAGGAAGGAAATATTTGATTGCATCATCTGTGACATTGTTTTGCTCTTTTGTTATCCATTCTTTATTAAACGGTTTTTCATTGTTTGCAACCATTTTTGCGTCAACAACATCATATGTAACTTCATACGGCTCATCTGATACACGTTTGATGCTCACCATAACGCCCGAATGTCCTTCAAGCATTTTTATGACTGCATTTTTTCCTGCATTTTCTGCTTCTGTTATATCTGTCAAAGAAGCACAATGAGATGCACAACGTTGAAGAACGTTCAATTCAACAGACCTGACTTTGCAGCCAATACTGCTTTTTACAATGTTTTCAAGTCGTTTGCCGATTCCTCCAAGATTTTTATGGCCGAATCCGTCGGTTGCTGAAAGTTCATCCTGCTCAATTTCATCAACTTCTATTCCCTCTGAAACGGCAACAATAACTACATTATCCTTCTGAAATTCATTTTTAATGTCAGAAACAAATTTTTCAACTTTAAAATCTGCCTCAGGAAGATAAATCAACTGTGGTTTTGTCTCTCCGTTTAATCTCAGAAGGCTTGTTGATGCTGTAAGCCAACCCGCCTGACGTCCCATAATTTCAACTATCAACACTGATTTCAAATCATATACGTTAGTGTCTCTTATAATTTCATTCACTGTTGTCAGAACATATTTTGCTGCCGATCCAAAACCCGGTGTATGGTCAGTTTCAACCAAGTCATTGTCAATCGTTTTTGGAACGCCGACAAATCTGATGTCGCTACCCTTTGCTGAAAAATATTCACTGAGTTTGACAATTGTATCCATTGAATCGTTTCCGCCAATATAAAAGAACGCTTCAATTTTATATTTTTCAAAACAATCCATAATTTTTTTGTATGGCATTTCATCTACTTTATAATCTGGAAGTTTAAATCTGCAAGACCCCAGAGCAGAAGATGGAGTTTGTTTGAGAATGTCAAAATCTTCATCAGTTTTAAACACATCCTGACACACAACAAGATTTTGTCCGATTATTCCCTCAATTCCATTTTTTGAGCCATAAACAATATCAATTTTTTCCTCTTCAAAAGCTTGTTTTATTACTCCTGCCAACGAAGAATTTATTGCACAAGTCGGTCCTCCGGATTGAGCAACTGCTATATTCATAATACCACTCCTTAAATATAACATTATTCTACCATATTCGTCTCAAATAAACAACAATATTTTAAATGTTTTATTTATAAACAAAAATTGCCAACTTCAAAAAAGAGTTGGCAAAAATAATTTTAAAAGCATTTTTCTGCACGTTGTTTTTTACAGTCATCAATCTTTCCACATCTGTAACACAACTCGTTAACACAAGTGCCATTTTCAAAGAACTCGACAATATTGTTAATGGTCGTTTCGGCTATATTGTTCAACGCTTCTTCCGTCAAAAATGCCTGATGTGAGGTCAGAATTACATTTGGCATCGAGATTAACCTTGCAAGAACATCATCTTCAACAATATGTCCCGAATAATCTTCAAAGAAAATATCCGACTCTTCTTCATAAACGTCAAGACAAGCAGCACCGATTTTTCTTGATTTTATTGAGTCAAGCAATGCCTGAGCATCAATCAGAGCGCCTCTTGAAGTGTTGATTATAACAACACCTTTTTTCATTTTTTCA
>JAFOEP010000019.1 GCA_017380115.1 Clostridia bacterium
AATTATCAACCCGGCAACTGTGATTGAGCTTCCAAAAAATTTGTTTTCTATCTTAATAATATTTACTGTAATTTCAGGGTATTTGCTTTCAACAAGGTTTTTAAAATGATTCATCAGACCGTATGCAGCAAATCCCGTTGCAATATATACTTCTCTTTTTTCAATCTTTTCATCTGAGCAGGAAACAGCATCTTCAAACTGCTTTTTCAGATCTGCCCACATTCCGACTCCATTTTCAATCTGTGCAAAATCTTCATAATATTCGGCGTCGGGTATTTCTCTTTTAGCTTTGAGATAAAATTCATCAGCAGCAAAAACAACTCTTGAGCCTATATGTTCAAGATATTTCGAAGAATATTCTTCTATTATATCAATTACTTCCCCTGCTGTTTCTTCATTATATCCTTCAAGATGACAAAGTCCTTCTCTGAATTTAGTCAATCCGACAGGTACAGCTGCTATGCTTTGGACATACGGATAGTAACTCATGAGTTTTTCGATGCTGAAACGCAGCTCGTCACCGTCATTAATTCCAGGACACAGTACAAGCTGTGTATTTATCTGTATTCCGGCTTCTGCCAACATATCAATATATTTCAGACATTCTCCGGCATTGGGATTTTTCATCATTTCAACTCTTAACGTCGGATTCATCGTATGCACTGAAATATTAACAGGGCTAATATGCATTTTAATAATTCTGTCAATATCGTGTCTGGTGACATTGGTCAGAGTTATATAGTTGCCAAACAAAAAAGAAAGTCTTGAATCGTCATCTTTAAAATATAGTGACTCTCTCATACCTTTCGGCAACTGGTCAATAAAGCAAAAAACACACTTATTTTTGCAATGTTGTTTTTCATCCATAAGATAAGTGTCAAATACAAGTCCGATGTCCTCATATTCTTCTTTTCTTATGGTCTTTTTATATTTTTTTCCATCGGGATACTGCAATGTCATTTTCAGTTTCTTTTCAGTAATGAAAAATTGATAATCAAGAACGTCGTTGATTTCATTTCCGTTAATTTCAAGAAGTATATCACCTGCTGAAATATTCTTCAACGAAGCTTTGGAATGTTTTTGAACGTCGGATATCACAACTGACATTGTTTCACCTCCCATAATATTAAAAGAAAGGGTAGAGAAATATCTTCTCTACCCCTTAACAAGACTGATTAATCTTCTACTTTAATAACTTCTCTGCCGTTATATTTTCCGCAGCTCTTGCATACCTTATGCGGTTCTTTGTATTCACCGCAGGACGGGCACTTTACCAATTCAGGTGCTTTGATCTTCCAAACACTTGAACGTCTTTTATCTCTTCTTGCTTTTGATACTCTTCTTTTCGGTACTGCCATTTTCAGTTCCTCCTTATAAATAATGTGTAATTATAAATTAAATCAATTATCAAGCAACTCTCTTAAAGCTGCAAGTCGTGGGTCAATTTCCTTTTTGCATTCGCACGAACTATTATTCAGATTCGTACCGCACTGTGGACATAAACCCTTACAATCATCACTGCAGAGAATTTTCGTTGGTAGCGAAAGAAAAATATCTTCTGTAATCAGAGGATCAATTTCAAAGTGCATATCCTCAATTAACATCAGTTCATCATTTTCCTCGTTATTGAGCGATGAAACCAAAGTATGTTCGAAAGAATAACTATATTCTTTTTTTACATTATCAGCGCAACGGTCGCATAAACCATCATAAACAATTTCTGCTTCCATATTCAGCTCTACGACTCCTGCCGTGTTTTTAACAACGCCCTTTACCATTACGGGTGTTTTGAATGGAAAAACACAGTTGTATTCGCATTCTGACAAATCCAAAGGAAAATCAAATGAAATTGTTTCGCCAATATTGTTAAATATGGGTTCCAACTCAATAAACATAATTCACCTCAGCTATTGTGCAAATGATATTATATAAAGAATATTATATTTTGTCAATAACAAAAATGAAAAAAATCAGAGTTTTTTGCAAATATCGAATATTTCTTTTGGAAGTTCCTCGTCATCTGCTGAAATTGTGAAGACAATATTTTTGTCTTTCAATGCATCTAATTCATCGATATCACCGAGGAATTTGCAAAGATCGTCATAGTTGCGTCCACCAATTCTCAATGTTGCATCAATAAAGATATCTGTTATGTCATTGTCTCCTGCGCTGATACCTGCAAGGAAGCCAAAGAAAACTTCATATCCTTTGATTTTATATTCATTTGAATCTATAAGTCTTGCACGGTAGTTTATATTTGTTCTGAGTTGTGTGCCTTGTTCAATGCAAATAACGTTGCCTTTTGTTGATTCAACAGCTGCGTTAGTTAATTCAATAAGTTTTTTTGTTTTTCCTGAACCTTTACGTCCTGTAATTAAAGAAATCATATTTTGTATCTCCTTTTAATTATTTATCAAATATGTATTTTCTTTTGAAATACATAATTGTCAATTTTATTTGCTGAGTCTTTTTTCAAGTTCAGCTTTTTCCTGTTCGTATCCCGGTTTTCCGAGAAGTGCAAACATATTTTTCTTGTAGCTTTCTACTCCCGGTTGGTTAAACGGGTTTACTCCAAGAATATAACCTGAGATTGCACATGCTTTTTCAAAGAAATAAATCAATTGTCCACAATCATATTCTTTCATTGAGTCAAGTTCAATGATAAAGTTCGGAACCTGGCCGTCTGTATGTGCAAGTACTGTTCCTTCAAAAGCCTTTTTGTTAACGAATGACATAGGCTTGTTTGCGATAAAGTTGAGTCCGTCAAGATTTTCTTCTTCTTCATTGATTATCAGATCTTTGTTAGTTTTGTCAAAGACGACAACTGTTTCAAAAAGATGTCTTTCACCTTCCTGAATATATTGTCCCATTGAATGAAGGTCTGTTGAGAAAATAGCAGATGACGGGAACAATCCTTTGTTGTCCTTTCCTTCACTTTCCCCGAACAGCTGTTTGAACCATTCGTTCATCATTGCAAATGAAGGTTCGTAAGAAACGAGCATTTCTACTTTCTTGCCATTTCTATAAAGAATATTTCTCATTGCTGCATATTTGTAGCAATCGTTTTTATCAATGTCAGGATTGCTATATTTTTCTCTTGCATCCTGTGCACCTTTCATAAGAAGGTCAATGTCTATTCCTGCAACAGCTATCGGAAGAAGTCCTACTGCCGTGAGAACTGAATATCTGCCGCCAACATCATCAGGCACCACAAAAGTTCTGTATCCTTCTCTGTCACTGAGAGATTTAAGCGTACCTTTCTGCTTATCTGTTGTGACATAAATTCTTTTTGATGCTTCGATTTTACCGTATTTGCTTTCAAGAAGTCCTTTGAAAACTCTGAATGCAACTGCCGGTTCTGTTGTTGTTCCTGATTTGGATATTACATTAACTGAAAAATCTCTGTTTTTGCAAAGCTCAACAATTTCGTTTAATGCACTTGCGCTGATTGAATTTCCTGCAAAGAATATCTGAGGTGTATCTTTTGTTAAAAGATTATAGTTTGCAGATTTGCAAAATTCAATAACAGCTCTTGCTCCGAGATATGAGCCTCCGATTCCGATAACAACGAGAACATCTGAATCTTTCTTAATTTTTTCAGCAGATTCTTTTATTTGTTCAAACTCTTTTTTGTCGTATGAAACAGGCAAATCAACCCAACCAAGAAAATCGTTCCCTTCACCTGATTTGTTTTCAATCAGATTATGGGCATTTTCCACTTCGGACTGGATTGATTCAAGTTGTTTTTTATCAATAAATTGTTCGGCATATTTGCTGTTGAATTTTAAAACCATTTTCTACACTCCTTATTTATGTTTATATTTTACTATATTTGCCAACGATATGCAAGTGTTTTTTTAAAATTTAATTGATATTTCACAAAAATTTTTAAAATTTAACAATAAAGCAACATTTTATACAAAATTAAAAGGCGTACTTATGTACACCTTTAAGAAAGCCACTTCATAAGCTTACGGAATGCAAACCCTAATGTCAGCTGATTTACTTTTTTTGGTGAAAGCAACAAATACTCTGCCACCTTTTCATCGCCAAGAGTAAATTCTATCTTACCAAGCGTCTGACCCTCTTCAACAGGCGCAGTCACATCAAGGTTTAATGATATTGTCTGTTTAAGATTTTTTTCTTCTCCCTTTCTGACAGTCATTGGTTTTATTTCGGGAATAACAGGAACAATACTGTCCTCCTCACCTTTGATTACTTTTACGGGAGTTATCAGACTTTTATTCACCTGAGGTGTAACGCTCATCCAATTTGAGAATCCCCAATTAAGCAACGCTTTTGCTGTTTCAAACCTGTCGGAACTGTTGTCGCTTCCAAGCACCACGGCACAAAGGTGAAGTCCGTTTCTCTTTGCAGTGGCGCTCAGACAACATCCCGCTTTTGATGTTGTTCCCGTTTTAAGACCTGTTGTACCCTTATAAAACCGCACAAGTTTATTTGTGTTTACAAGTTCTGTTGCTCCGTCCCTCAGACTGTCCATCCATACCGTTGTATAATCCTGAATCAAATCGTGTTTCATCAGTTCGCATGACATAAGAGCTATATCATAAGCCGAGGTAATATTCGTATCTTCGTCATCAAGACCACTGCAATTATAAAACACTGTATCGTTCATATTTAATTGCTTTGCTCTTTCATTCATCAACCTTACAAATTCGGTTTCGCTTCCTGCAATAAACTCCCCAAGTGCGGCACAGGCATCGTTTGCGCTTGCAATCGCAACAGCTTTAAGCAGGTCGTTTACGCTCATTGTTTCGCCTTCTTTCAGCCAGATTTGTGAGCCTCCTTTTGCTGCCGCCTCAGACGAAACCGTCACTTTGTCTGACAACGATATTTTTCGTTGGACCTTCTCCGGTGAGAAGACCGGTGCGCAGGCATGCCAGATGTTAACACAGAACGCAGTCTGGGACGCCCAAAATGTTGCCTTTGTTGAAAACTGGTGTCTGATCCGCTGCTCGGGTTATTGCAGTGTAGAACAGATTTTTTGTCATTAGCATCGGCATATACGAAAACACGGGTATCACTACATATCCAAACTCACTGCCCTGACTTTTATGGACGGTTATTGCATAAGCAAGATCAATATCCTCAACGTCTATAAACGGGTACTCAACAACTTTTCCGTCATCAAAAGTTATTACCATATACCGATCCTGTTCGTGTATTGAATTAATAACGCCCATATCTCCGTTATATATACCCATACCCGCTTCACCATCTGCAGTGGTATATTCCATATCATAGTTATTGCGTGTCTGCATCACCTTGTCACCTTCACGGAATACAGTTTGCGAATATTTATATTCTTTTTTCGT
>JAFOEP010000185.1 GCA_017380115.1 Clostridia bacterium
AGCAAGTCGGACTTTTTTGAAGTCAATCGGTTTATTAATATCAAAAACAGAATTGTCCTCAACAAGACGTTCGGATAAGTCGACAATTTCAAGAATATTGTCGATCTTGGGTCCCATCCCGTCACGTCTGAAGGCTATGAAATTTTTTTCAAACAAAAGTGAAAAGGCAACACAGTGGAAAGATGTTGTTACAACATATTCTGCGTTTCTGATTCTCTGTAAAAATTCTGCAGGACCGTCTGAAGAACAGCTTACACCGGACTCTCCGAAATCGTACTGATTTTCGGAATAATAGAAAATTTTCAAATTCTTTTCTTTTGCAAGTTGTTTGGCATATTCAGCGATTTTCTCGTTGTAGCTCAGAACATAAACATAAATGTATTTATCGTCAGAGATATTTTCATCAGAAGAAGAAAGCATATCGTCAAAGTACTCTTTCTCAAAAAGGAAAACAGGGTCGCAACAGCAATGGACTTTTTTTGATGTAACGGATTGAATAAAATCAACATTGCAACGCTCACGTATAGAGATATAATCAAATTTCTTAAGTCTTTTTCTGTATTCATTTTTACATTCATACAGTTCTTCTCCGTTGTTAAAGTCAAGAGAAGCAGCATAAGAAATACGTTTCGCTTTTTCGTCCCCGAAGTTAAGATAAAAAGCACTTGCTTGATTCCTTTTAACCAAATTCGGATGCCAGATTATGTCACTGCCACAGATAAGTGCATATGTATTGTCGCGACACTCCGCAAGAGAAATATCGTTTTTGTATGCTGTCATGTTCAGAAAATCACATCTGAATTGGTTGTATCTGTGTTTTCTCAGTGGAGAAATATCCGAAACACTTTTATGGTTTTGTGATATGGGTTCATTTGCGGTATCGTTTATTATATGAAGCTTACGCAAGATTATTTTAAACAGGCTTAACCAAGCGTCCTTTTCTGCAATCAGCTTCTTTTTTAAAGACGGTTGAGTAAATGATGTGTCATATGCGATGGTTTCAACAATATAATGCTCGTCCACGAGGTTTCTGACTGCATGTTCCAGGCAGGCCCCCGCAATAACGGCTCCGTAATTATCGGCTACGCTGAAATTGATGATTTTTATGTGAGGTTGTTTTTGTTTTTTTTCAAATTTATGTTTTTGCTTTTTTATTGGACAAACCTGTTCACAAAGACTGCAACCGACACAAAGAGTTTTGTTGATTACAGGGAAAAGAAAACCCTCTCTGTCTTCAGTCATTTCAATTGCATTTTTGGGACAGATATTTTTACAAGCCCAACAACCGCAGCAGTTTTCTTTTTTGTCAAACAAAACAATATTTTTTTTCAACGAGATCACCTTTTAATGATTTTTTGAACAAATAAAATTATTCTTGTATATATAAGTTCAGGTCGATTAATGAATTTGTTTAGAATTTTATCAAAACTGTCATGGTTAAGTGACTTGTAAAAACGAGTTCTGTTTTTCGGGATGGTATAATTGTAATCAAGAGCCGGTTGCAGGCTGTCCATAAGGTAATGTTCTCTGATTTCAAGATCTTTTTTACAAACAGAAAAAATATGTTCCCCTTTCTGAGTGTTTGTTATTACGAGGGAGATTCCTTTGTTGTCAAAAAAGTCAGGATCTAATTTGTCAATTTTCCAATAGTCGCCGATGGTTATATCTGAAACTCTGTTACAGTTTTTGTAAGGACAGTTAAAGCAATGAAGAGGGTTAGCTAAGTTTGAGTTGTATATATTTGCAAAGCCGTTTGACGAAATCTCTTTACCTTTGACTACGATGGTTTCTTTGTGTGCAGCCCAGCCGAAATTTTTTTTGTCACGAAAATCAACGCTTTCAATTTTTTTCCCTTGAGACAGATGATCAATGTATTTTCTCCATAACTTAGGTGAAGCAACTGAGTGACAAATTAAATCGATAGTGATAAGATTTGAGGTGTCGGTTTTTTTTACAGCCAAAAAGTTATTCAAAGCATCAATTTGACACGGGGTTCCGCTGAAAAGAACAACTTTGCCGTTAGATAAATCTTCTTCGCACTGAGAAT
>JAFOEP010000186.1 GCA_017380115.1 Clostridia bacterium
TATAATATGTACGGACGCAGACGTTGACGGTTATCAGATCAGAACACTTGTTCTGACAATGATATATAGATTGGTACCGGGAATTCTTGAAGCGGGGAAAGTATATATTGCTGAATCACCACTTTATGAAATCAACTGCAAAGATGAAACATGGTTTGCATACACTGAAAAAGAAAAGACAGAGATTCTCAGAGAACTTGAAGGCAAGAAATATACTATTCAGCGTTCAAAAGGTCTTGGTGAAAACGACGCAGATATGATGTCGCTTACAACAATGAACCCTAAAACGAGACGACTTATAAGCGTCAGAACAGAAGATGCACAGCTTATGAGCGAAAAATTTGAACTGCTTTTGGGGGACAACCTTCAAGGCAGAAAAGACCATATTGCTCAGGACGGTTATATGTATCTTGATATGACCGATTTAAGCTGATAAGAGGTAAAAAGATATGGCTAAAAAAAGAAAAATTGAAGTTGAAGAAGAAATCAATCCAAATGCTCATATTTATGGAGCAGGAGAAGTTGTTGTTCAACCGATAACGGAAACTCTTGAAATAAACTATATGCCTTATGCGATGAGCGTTATAGTGTCACGAGCTATTCCTGAAATAGATGGCTTCAAACCGTCTCACAGAAAACTTCTTTATACAATGTATAATATGGGACTTCTTAACGGCGGAAGAACAAAGTCAGCAAACATAGTCGGAACAACAATGCGCCTGAATCCTCACGGTGATGCTGCAATTTACGATACAATGGTACGTCTTTCAAAAGGATATGAAGCGCTGCTTCATCCTTATGTTGACTCAAAGGGTAACTTTGGTAAAGCATATTCAAGAGATATGATGTGGGCAGCTTCACGTTATACTGAGGCAAAGCTTGACGGCATTTGCAAAGAAATCTTCAAAGATATAGATAAAGACACAGTAGATTTTGTTGACAACTATGACAGCACAATGAAAGAACCGACCTTGTTGCCGGTATCATTCCCGTCAGTGCTTGTCAATCAGAATACAGGTATTGCAGTCGGAATGGCAAGTTCAATTTGTTCATTCAATTTAAAAGAAGTGTGCGAAACAACAATCGGACTTCTGAAAAACCCTGATTTTGATATTTTGGAAACATTGCACGGTCCCGATTTTATCGGAGGCGGACAGTTTATTTATGACAGAGAAACGCTTGAAACGGTATACAATACAGGCAGAGGCGGATTAAAACTTCGTGCACAATATTCTTATGACAAAATAAATAAATGTATTGATATCACAGAGATACCGGCTTCAACAACGGCAGAAGTAATCATTGAAAAAATCATTGAACGCATAAAAGCAGGTAGCTTTAAAGAAATAAAAGATATTCGTGACGAGACAGATAAGAGAGGTCTGAAAATCACAATAGATGTCAAGACAGGCACCGACCCGGACCTTCTTATGAAAAAGCTTTTCAAAGCTACAAGTCTTGAAGACACATATTCGTGCAACTTCAATATCCTTGTCAGTGGTACGCCAAAAGTTATGGGCGTGCGTGAAATTTTACTTGAATGGATTGCGTTCAGAACAGAATGTGTCAAGAGAAAAATCTATTTTGAACTTGATAAATCAAAACAGAGATTACATCTTTTAAAGGGTCTGAAGAAGATAATCCTTGACATTGACAAGGCTATTGCGATAATCAGAAACACAGAGGAAGAATCTGAAGTTGTGCCGAATTTGATGATAGGATTTGGCATTGATAAGATTCAGGCTGAATATGTTGCTGAAATCAAACTTCGTCATCTCAACAAAGAATATATTCTTAAAAGAACAAAAGATATAGATGAGCTTGAAAAAGACATTCAGGAAATGGAAGATATTCTTTCAAGCAAGAGCAAAATCAAGA
>JAFOEP010000187.1 GCA_017380115.1 Clostridia bacterium
ACGCATAAAAGATGTCATAACAATTTTCTTGTTTTTCCTGTCAATTGATATGAGCATAATGCAGTCAGATCTTCCGTTCTGATCTTCCGTAGCATCTCCATCTTCTCCTATCAACAAAACATTTGTGACGTTTTTACTTTTAATGATGTCTCCACCGTTTGTACTCCATTCGAGAACATATCCCTGATAAGACGATATTCCCGTAACGTCATACATACTCTCAAAGCTGAGATTTTCCTCGTAAACACCAAAGTCATTGCTTTCATTTACTACTTCAGGGTCTTCCTCAAAATTGATGTCCCCTGTCAAATCGTATGCATACCAATAAACAAAGCAAACTCCGCCGATTATGAGAAGCATAAGCAGAATTGCAGCAGCAATCGCAAACTTTTTGCCTGTGCTTTTCTTTTTCTTTCTCGTCTTAGGTCTGTTGTCAATCTGAGGTTCCCTTGTTACACGCCTTTGATTAGCGTTGCCATTTGTGATATATATATCCTGAGGATATGACCTACCTGTATTTGATTTTCCGGTATTAACTCTTTGATTGTTTCTCGAATTAGAACTGTTCAGTCTCCTGCCCGGATAGTCAGCTCTATTTCTGTTACCGTTCTCAGACAATTTTTTCACATCCTTAAAATTATTACAATTTTGTTACAAACTATTATCACATAATTATCTTAATTTATTTTTCTATTTTGGAAAAATAATAAATGTTTACAAAAATGTTTCTTTTTTCTTTTTTATAGAATTAAAAACAAGCATAAAAATTATACCTTTAACATAAAAATTAAAATTTTAAAACAAATTTAACAATTTTGAAAAATTTAAAGGTTGACAAGAAGCATTAACTGTTGTATAATGTGTGATAAAGACTAACAGGTAACCCCTGCTAACTGCGGAGGGAGGGAATAAAATGAGTCAGGTTAAAGTTAAAGAAAACGAATCCTTAGACAGCGCTCTCAGAAGATTTAAGCGTCAAACATCCAGAGACGGTGTTATTCAGGAGGTTCGTAAAAGAGAACATTATGAAAAGCCTTCAGTTAAAAGAAAGAAAAAATCTGAGGCTGCTCGTAAACGCAAATTCAAATAATTAAACAAAAGGCAAGTCAGGCATTCGTCTACGACTTGCTTTTTTATTTAAAACTTTTTATTCGGTGATATTATGAACATTAAATCTCTTCAAAATATTTTAAAAGACCATGAAGCATTTTTAGTAACGAGTGAGGTTTCAAGGTTATATCTGACAGGATTTTCTTCAAGTGACGGATATCTTATCATCAAGAAAAATGATGTCTGTTTTTTTACAGATGGCAGATATATTGAAGATGCACAGAAAAAAATTACTTCTTGCAGTTCTGAATTGTTTGATAGTTTTGATAAAATCAAAAGCTTTCTTTCCGACGATATAAAAACAATTTTTGTCGAAAACGATTATATGACCATTTCAGAACTTGAAAAATATAAAAAGATATTCGACAATTATCTTATTTCTGAAAAAAATATTTTAAATTCTTCTTTGAGTGAAATGAGAAGCATAAAAAATGATGATGAGATTGAGTCGTTAAAAAAAGCTCAATTGATTGCAGAAAAAGCTTTTTATGAGATTCTCAATTACATTAAAGAAGGAAGAACGGAAATTGAAGTTGCTTCTTATTTAGAATATTATATGAGAAAAAGTGGCGGAGAAAAAATCAGTTTTGAAACAATTGTCGTGTCAGGCAAATCAAGTTCGGTGCCCCACGGCGTACCGACAGAAAAGAAAATCTGTAACGGTGATTTTGTTACGATGGATTTCGGCACGGTTATCAACGGATATCACAGCGATATGACAAGAACAATCGTTGTCGGCAAAGCCGATGAAAAGCAAAAGGAAATTTATCAGACCGTATTAAAAGCTCAGACCTCTGCAATAGAAACAGTGAAATCATCAATCAGGTGTTCAGACGTTGACAAGGCAGCAAGAGACGTTATTGAAAAAGCAGGTTACGGAAATTTCTTTTGCCATTCAACAGGTCACGGAGTAGGCCTCGAAATTCATGAAAACCCTGCTGTTTCTCCTAAAAGCGACAAAATTCTGTCGGCAGGAAACGTCATCACCATTGAACCCGGAATTTATCTGCCGGGAAAATTTGGCGTCAGAATTGAAGATTTTGGCGTTGTTACCGAAAATGGTTTTATTAATTTCACAAAAGCAGATAAAAGTTTAATAGAAATATAATATCAACAATCAAAAGAACAGTTACGCAGACATAAAAAGCTGAAAGATTTACGAGGATATTTTGATTTATTAAAAAAACAAAGTAACCATTAACTTTAATTCTCCATATAATGTTCATGAGAACAGAAAGGAGGAAAACAAATGGGATTTTGCAATAATCAAAACGTATGGATCATCATCCTCGTTCTTCTCTTGTTTTTTAACGAGAACGGCAATTCAAACTGCGGTTGTGGCTGCTGATTAGTTTGAAAAAAGGGAACGGCTTTGCCGTTCCCTTTTGTAATTTTATTACATTAATTTCCAAAGAAATATTCGAAATAATCTTCTGCATCAACTGTTTTTTCAGTTTCCTGTTCTGTTTTTGAGCTTCCTTTGTCTTCAATCAATGTTGCTTCAACCGTAAATTCTTTTAAGTTGTAATTGCTTTCAATTCTGCAAATTCCAAGCTTAATTTTGTCTCCGACTTTACCGTTTTCTATAATATCAAGCAATACATCTGCAGTATCAAGCTTCTTGCCGTTAGCTGAAACAATCATATCGCCTTTTTCAACGCCAAGGTCATTGAGTGAGCTTTCGCTGGAAATTGAAGCAATGATAAGTGATCCTGACGGTAACCCTTTGAGAGACACTATCATGTTATATGCCTGATTGTATTTCATTGCAAGAGAATAGCTTATTCCAAGTTTAGGTCTGTTCGGAACATATCCGTAACTGCTTAAATTGTTAATTACTTCAATCACTTCATCAATCGGAACAGCAAAAGACATTCCTTCATATTCTGTGCTTGAAATTTTTGAAGAGTTTATTCCGATAAGGTGTCCCTGTGCGTTAAGAAGTGCACCGCCCGAGTTACCGGGATTGATGGCTGCATCATGTTGAATACATTCCATTGTATATCCCGAAGAACTGCTCAGAGACCTGCCAATAGCAGAAATAACGCCACTCGTAAATGAACCAAAGAATTCAGCACCACCCGGATTTCCTATCGCAAATACACTTTGTCCGACTTGAAGATTGCTTGATGTTCCTATTGTTGCAGCATATTTTTGCAAAGATTTATCTTTTACTCTTAAAAGACCTACGTCTGTCTGTACGTCATATCCTACTATCTCAGCATCGTAAGTTTTTCCGTCTTCAAGTAAAATCTTTACACTGATATTAGCATCACTTATTACGTGCGCACATGTTACAATATAAGTATAATTATCCTGTTTTGACATTTTTACAATTACGCCTGTGCCCTCACCTGACTGTTGAGACGATGACCCATTTGAATTGTTCTGAGGAACATAACCAAAATTGAATCCGTTTGTCTGAGACGAATAAACGACAACGCCAACCGAAGATTTTTTGGCTATTTCAGCAATTTCAGTCGTAGTCAATGCATTTGCTTCAGGTTTTGCTTCGACAACAACAGAACCTGCTGATTCATTTTTAGAAACTTGTGAAGATGAAGTTCCATTGGAGTCTGAATAGCTCTGATTGCTCGATTTGAATGCATTTACACCAAAAATTACCGCAGTAATAATAACTATTATTCCGATAGCCCAATACAAAACAAAAATTCCGTTCTTTTTCTTCTTTGCCATTTCTCCATTGTTTGAAGAAAATGCGTTCTGATTGTTTTGTGGATTATACTGCTGATTATATTGGTAGTTTGAATATGATTGTTGCTGTTGATGTGGTTGCTCATTATAATAATACGATCTACTTTCAGAATTATTTGTATTCTGAGTTTTTGTATAATCAAAACTGCTGTTTGTGTTTTCATACACTATTTCAGCTTCAACAGACTGAGATTCATCTTTTATTTCTTCTGTCAGGTTTTCCTCGTCATTGTTCATATTGAATTTTCCGTCAAATTCACTCACTATATTCGCCCCCATATTTTTTATGTTTAAATTATATTTCCTATTTTTTAAGTTTGTGTATTTAAATTTTAAAAATTCTGTTAAAACTTATTCAATAGGCAATATAAAATAAAATTCCGTATATTCTCCCTCTTTGCTGTTAGCTCCGACTTTTCCCATATGCATTTCAACAATACTTTTAACAAGATAGAGTCCGATTCCCGTACTCTTAATGTCATAGCTTCTCGACTTATCAACTTTGTAAAATCTTTCAAAAATTCTTCCTATATCCTCTGAAGGTATACCTGTTCCCGAATTTTTTATAAACATTGTCACGCTGTCATTATCTTTTTCAAGTCTTACTTCTATTGTTCCACCTTCCGGCGTGAACTTGACTGCGTTGTCAATCAGATTATACAAAACCTGATGCATCAAGCCCTCATCAGCATTGACATACATACTTTCCATTTTATCAAGTCCAATAACCTGAATTGATTTGTCATTTATGATTTTTTCAAACGTCAACAACGAATTAAATGTCAGGTTTGCAAGGTCAATTTCCTTTAATTCAGGTGACAGTTCTCCCGCTTCAATTCTTGAAAGATTGAGCATTGACGCAACAAGTTTGGAAAGTCTTTTCACTTCATCTGATACAATTTTAAGATATTTTTCTTCCTCTTCTTTTGAAATCGTACCATCAAGAATTCCGTCTATAAATCCACCGATAGTTGTCATCGGAGTTTTTAATTCGTGGGATATATTCGTAATAAAACTTCGTCTTGAAAATTCAAGTGCCGACAGCGATTGTGCCATTCTGTTCATTGACATCGCCAGCGTCGCAAGTTCATCATGTCCCTTAACGTCAATTCTTCTGCTGAAATCACCTTTTGCATAACTCTTTGTGACTTTTGCCATCATTCTGAGAGGCTTTGTCAGACTGTATGTTGTGAAATAAATGCATATTACAGCAACTATAAAAGCAACTATCCCTGCAAACAAAAACATTTTTGTTATTGAAGTGACATAAGGCGTCAGACTCTCAACTGACGGTTCTGCACCGACAACAATAGCAATGGTTTTATTGTTTACCCTGATTGGCTCACACACGACAACATAACTGTCATCATAAACATCTCCGAGTTTTCCTAAATGGAGATACGTTGATTTTTCAGCCTTTGAAACTACTCCCGATGGTATTTTTATGTTTCTGTGCTCATCGCATACGTCATTGTCATGAATCGGACTTTCCATATCCTTGCAGATAATAACATTTCCATCAATGTCGCAGATATATATGTCCGCATTAATCGACGATGAAACAAGCGACAACGAATATGTCAGCATTACCTTCGGACTTTTATAACCCGTTTCTTCATCCAGATTGAAATAATCCTGCGAAGCAATTGCTATTCTTGTTACGTTTTCTCCAAGCAAATCAATAGTTTCGTTTCTCCAATAATTTGCAACGAATACCATCAACGAAACTCCGAGAACAGTAAATACAATGGCAATAATCAAAAACATCGTGATAAGATATTTCCAGAAGATACCTGACCCTCTGACTTTATATTTTTCACTCATTTTTTTACACCTACGCATTTTTTATTTTGTTTCAAATTTATATCCTACGCCCCATACAGTTTTAAGTTCCCATTCCTCTGAAACGCCTTCGAGCTTTTCACGAAGTCTTTTAACGTGTACGTCAACCGTTCTTGAATCGCCGTAATAATCAAATCCCCACACTTCATCAAGAAGCTGGTCTCTTGTGAAAACTCTGTTCGGATTACTTGCAAGATGATATATCAATTCCATTTCTTTCGGTGGAGTGTCAATATGTTTTCCACCAACTTTTAATTCATAGTTGGTTAAATTAATCAGAAGTTTATCGTATTGCACCTCTTTTATGCTCTGAGACTGAGTTGCAGAACTTCTTCTCAATACCGCTTTTATTCTTGCTATTACTTCTTTTGTTTCAAATGGTTTTGAAATATAATCATCTGCACCGAGTTCAAGACCAAGAACTTTGTCAAAAGTTTCGCCTTTTGCCGTTATCATTATAATAGGTGTATC
>JAFOEP010000188.1 GCA_017380115.1 Clostridia bacterium
CTTTCAAAGCCATTTCATTTTCTTTGAAAATTTCTAACATTAAATCTGATGTGTTTCTGTTGAAAAAAAATATCATAACAAGGCTCAGAACAAAATTTAATATTGCCATTGTATAATGTATTTTTTTCCTCATTGTAAATCCATTAATAACCATATCAAACAACGCTTTCTTCAATTGCTTTTTTCAATTCTTCTACACCCTCACCGTTCACACTTGAAAACGGTATGATCTGTGCATCACTTACACAACGAATTTCTTTTTCAAGCTCTTCTTTTCTCGTCTTATATTCAGTTTTGTTGAGCTTGTCACTTTTTGTTGCAACAACTACAAATTTATAATTGTAGTGATTTAAGAATTCTATCATTTCAAGGTCATCTTTTGTTACAGGATGACGCATATCAACAAGTTGAACCACAAGTGAAATTTTTCTTGAGCTGTTAAAATAACTTTCCATCAGTTCTGACCAGCGTTCTTTTTCCTTGAATGATACTTTTGCATAACCATATCCCGGCAAATCAACAAATTTGATTTTGTCTACCTTGTAAAAATTTATCGTTATGGTCTTTCCCGGAACAGAACTTATTCTTGCAAGTTTTTTTCTGTTCAACAGCTTGTTTATTAATGAAGATTTCCCTACATTTGAACGTCCGGCAAAAGCAATTTCACAATCAACCGATTCGGGCAGTTGCGAAGAAACACCGTATGCCGTTTCAAATTGTGCATTATTATAATTCATTTTATTCTCCTATTGAGTCATAGCAGACGAAATATTTTTTTCGACTTTTTTGCCTGTGAGTTCAACCATTTCGTTTTTTATTATGCTTTCATCTTCTTGTTTTATCAACGCATATTTAAAAACTTCTCCAAGAGAATCAACCGCAATAAATTCAACGTTTTCTTTTACGCAGTCCGCAACTTCATCTAAATCTGCAACATTACCTTCCGGTATTAAAACTCTTTTGATTGAGTTTATATATGCAGCCATTGATTTTTCACGAAGTCCGCCTATCGTCATAACTTTACCCGTTAAAGATATTTCTCCTGTCATTGCAACAAAACGGTCAACTTTCCTCTTTGTCAATGCTGAAACCAGAGCCGTTGCCATTGTAACACCTGCTGACGGTCCGTCTTTTGGCACAGCACCTTCCGGAACATGAATATGTATATCTTTTGTTTTGTAAAATTCTTTTTCAATATTATATTCGTCTGCATGGCTTCTGATATAAGACAATGCTGCTTTTGCAGATTCTTTCATAACATCTCCGAGTGAACCCGTTAATTCAAGTTTACCCGTACCGTCCATTATCGCGACTTCCACCTGAAGCATTTCACCACCGACGGCTGTCCATGCAAGTCCGTTGACAACGCCTATCTCATCTTTAAGATTATTGTTGTTTTGTTTATATTTTTTAGGGCCAAGTATTTCTTCGAGATTTTTTCCTTTCACAAAAAGGCACTTCTGATTTTCATCAAAATACATCGCCGCTTTTCTGCACAACGAGCTTATCTGTCTTTCAAGCTTTCTTACGCCCGCTTCTTTTGTATATGAACTGATAATTTCTTTTAAAGCCGTGTCACTTATTCTTAACATATTTCCGTTAAGTCCGTGTTTTTTTCTCTGCTTTGGAGCAAGATGCTTTTTCGCAATATTAAACTTTTCCTCAGCTGTATAACTGCTCAGTTCAATGACTTCCATTCTGTCAAGCAACGGTGCAGGAATTGTTGAAACGTCATTTGCAGTTGTGATAAACAATACTTTGCTCAAATCAAACGGTATTTCAACATAATGGTCGCAAAAAGCGTTGTTTTGTTCCGAATCAAGAGCTTCAAGCAACGCTGATGCAGGGTCACCTTTATGATCTGTGCCAACCTTGTCAATCTCATCAAGAAGCATAAGCGGATTGCTGCTTTTTGCCATATTTATTGCAGAAATAATTCTACCAGGCATAGCCCCGATATAAGTCTTTCTGTGACCTCTGATTTCTGCTTCGTCGCGGACTCCTCCCAAGGAAATACGCACATATTTTCTTCCCATAGCTTTTGCAATGGAAGACGCAATAGAAGTTTTGCCCACACCCGGAGGTCCTACAAGACATATTATTTGTCCTGTAATATCCGGATTGAGTTTTCTGACAGCAAGAGCTTCAATTATTCTTTTTTTGACTTTTTCCATACCGTAATGCTCATCGTCAAGCACTTTTCTGGCATAGCTTAAATCTAACCTGTCTTCTGTATAAACATTCCACGGAAGATTCAACACAGTATCAAGATAAGTTCTTGATACATTGGCTTCAGGAGAAGACAAAGACATTCTTTCCAATCTTGTACATTCTCTTAAAAGCTTATCTTCAAACTTTTTGTCCAATTTAAGCGACAGAATTTTATCTCTGTATTCACGCAACTCATCTTCAGAGCCAACATCATCATTTAGTTCCTGAGAAATAGCTTTAAGTTGTTCTCTGAGATAAAATTCTTTCTGGTTCTGATTTATCTGTTCAGAAACTTTATTCTGGATTTTTTCTTCAAGAGCAAGTAACTGACTTTCTCTTTCAAGCATAACGCAAACCTTTATGAGTCTTTCAACAACATTCAGGCAGCTCAATATATAATAGCGTTGCTCATATTCAAGCATAATATTTCCTGCGATATAATCCGCAAGTCTGCTCGGGTCTTTTTCGTCTATAACCTTCAGCATTAAATCCGGAGCTATTCTCGGAGCAATATTTGCATAGACTTCAAATTCGTCTTTGACTTTTCTGACAAGCGCCTGGAGATAATCTTTTTCTTCTTCTCTGATTTTTGGTTCTTTTCTCTTTTTAATAGTTGCACTAAGGAACATTCTTTCGCTGACAAGTTCATCAATTTCGCCTCTGTAAAGGCCTTCAACAGTAACTCTGACATGGTCACTGTTCGGCATTTTCACTGTCTGCTTTATAGACGCTACAACGCCCACTTTATATAAATCTTCCAAAGAAGGTTCTTCAATTCCGACTTCCTTTTGTGCCACAAGGAAAACAAGTCGCTTTCCTCTCATAGCCTTATCCAAAGCACGTATTGATTTTTTTCTTCCTACTTCAAAATGCAAAGTGTCGCCCGGAAAAACCACAAGGCCTCTCAATGCGACAACCGGCATTATTTCATTCAACAATATGTCTTCCATATATTATTAACCCCAAATATTTTAAATTATATTCAATATTGTATTATATAACAAACGACATCATTCGTCAACAATTCTTTTAAACAATCAGGCAAAAGGACTTTTATATATTTTCTTTGCATATATTTGTTCTGAGGTGTTGAATATGAAAGTTTTTATATTAACAAAAAAGAAATTGATAACAATTTGTTTAATGGTTACAATTGCTTTGATTGTGGGTGTTGCAGGGGTAAAAAATATAAGCGTCGCAACTTCGTCGCAGAAAAAACTTCTTCCAATTTACAATGTTGGCACTCAGGAAAAGAAAGTGGCAATAAGTTTTGATGCTGCGTGGGGCAACGAGGACACAAATTTATTAATTGATATTCTGGCAAAATACAAAGTCAAGGCCACATTTTTCATTGTCGGTGAATGGGTTGACAAATATCCTGAAAGCGTCAAAGCATTATCCGATGCAGGTCACAGCATACAGAATCATTCTGACACTCACCCTCATTTGCCAGAGCTTGACAAGGAAAGCATAATCAACGAAATCGAAAATTGCAACAAAAAAATTGAACAACTGACAGGTAAAAAGCCTGTTCTGATAAGAGTGCCTTATGGCGATTACAGCAATTCTGTTGTTCAATGTATCAACGAACTGAATATGTATACAATACAATGGGATGTTGACAGCCTTGACTGGAAAGATTACGATGCTCAGAAAATTTATAACCGAGTCACGTCAAAGGTTGGTTGCGGTTCAATTGTGCTATTCCATAACGCAGCCAAACATACTCCTGAAGCATTACCTTTGATTATTGAATGTCTTCTGGAAAAAGGATTTGAATTTGTAACTATTGAAGATTTGATTTACAAAGACAATTATTCAATAAACATTGCCGGTACTCAAATCAAAAAAGACACAACGACTTCTCATGCAACAACACCAACGACAAAAAAAACAGGATAGTGTTTAACTATCCTGCTCAATTCTTTCAATTATATGTTTTTCAAAACCTTTTTTATGAAGAGTCAGAAGCCCCTCAATTGTTGTGCCGCCCGGAGAGCAAACCCTGTCAACGAGCTCGCAAGGATGTTCGTTGCTGTTTTTCATCATAACAGCACTTCCGTAAACAGCTTGTTTTGCAACAATTTCTGAAGTTTCTCTGTCAATTCCATTTTCAACAAGAAACTTTGCAAAACTTTCAACAAGTTCATTCGTCAGTTTTTTTGTGTCAATTTTAATTTTTTCTTTTATATCACTCATAATTATTCTACATCAGATGTACAATGTGGGCATTTTGTTGCTTCAATATCAATTTCGCTTTTGCAATAAGGGCAAACCTTAGTTGTCGGAGCTTCCTCTTCAATTTCTTTCTTATTCTTTTTGAAAGAACCTTCAATTTTTGCAAAAATTTTGATGATTGCAAAAATAACAAAAGCCATAATAATGAAATTGATAACCGCTGAAATAAAGTTGCCATAAGCGATTGTAACAACTTCGTTTGTGATAGGATTATTGAAACTATAACCAAGAGTTTTAAAATCAATACCACTCAATATTATTCCGATAACAGGCATAATTATATCATTTACAAGAGAATTAACGATACCTTGAAAAGCTGCACCGATAATTACACCTATTGCCAACTGAAATGCATTTCCTCGAGCAATAAATTCTCTGAATTCCGAAAAAAACTTTTTGCCCTTTCTTTCTTTGCCTGACATACCACATCACTCCTGTTTTTATTTTTTATTTATTATACTACAAACAAATAATCAAGTCAATTTTAATTTCCAAAATTTTTATGTGTATTTATTTTAAAAATTGCAAACAATACTATTACAATCGCAAAAAAGAAAAAGGAGTTGAAATAGAATGTCTAGAAGCGGTAGCTCAAAAGGTATGGTACCAGAAGCTCGTGAAGCTCTCGATCGTTTTAAGATGGAAGCAGCTTCTGAAGTTGGAGTAAACCTCAAACAAGGATACAACGGCGACCTCACTTCTCGTGAAGCAGGTTCCGTAGGCGGTCAGATGGTTAAAAAGATGATCAAATCCTATGAAGAAAACATGAGATAACAACTCTTCAGATTATAAAAGAGCAGTCGTAATAATGACTGCTCTTTTTCATTATTCAATGTTGTTTTCGTGTCAAGACATAGAACCGTCCCCTTGTCCCAAAATCATATTTATACTACTCATATACTACATTATATGTTTTCTAAACATTCATGCATTCTTATACGTTCATCGTCCTTCAGTTTGGACACA
>JAFOEP010000189.1 GCA_017380115.1 Clostridia bacterium
AAAGGCGGTATCATTGATAAAGCTATGGCGGCAATAATCGGTGAAGACGGTAAAGAAGCTGTTGTACCTCTTGAAAAAAATACCGGATGGATGGACGAAATTGCAAATCGACTTGCAGAAAAAATAAACATTAATTCCGGAGCTGTTAACAACAGCAATGTTACCAATGTGACGAATAATTTTTATCAGACAAACAACAGTCCTAAGGCGTTAAGCCGTTTGGATATTTACCGACAGTCTAAGAATCTATTGAGATTAAGGAGGGTTTAAGTCATGTATACATTAAGAGCTGTGAACGAATACGGCGACAATCTGACACTTACTGATTGTGATGTATGTGAAGTTATACACATTTACGGCTTAAATCCTCCCGGCGCTTCAATAATTACAAGCAAAATTGCCGGGTCAGATGGTGAAGTTTTCAACAGTTCAAGCGTTGAAATGCGAAACATTGTCATTGAATTGAGCTTAAAAACACCGATTGAAAAAAATCGACAAATAATCAACAGGCTTTTCAGGTCAAAAAGATGGGTGAGGTTGTTTTATAAAAATGACACTCATGATGTCTATATTGACGGATATGTTGAAACTCATGAAAATGACTTTTTCACCAAAAAGCAGAAACCGCAAATCAGTATTTTATGTCCTTCAACATATTTCAAAAACATTGAAGATAGCGTTATTGAATTTTCAAACACTCAGCCGAATTTTGAGTTTCCTTTTTCAATTTCTTCTGAGGGCGTTGAATTCGGTATCATATCAAAATTAACAACAGCGGTCATTGATGCAGGTGACATTGAGACAGGATGCACAATCAAGTTTCAGGCATTGAGTGACAACATTTCAAATCCGGTCTTTTATAACAGAACCACACAGCAATATTTCAAAGTCAACATTAATATGACCGATGGTGACATTGTAAAGATCACAACAACGAAGAAAAACAAAACAGTGACACTTCTCCGGGGCAGTGAAGAAAGAAACATCATTGACCTTATGGCTGAAGGCTCAGAATGGATTGTTTTTTCTCCCTATGAAAATGAAGTCAGTTATAGTGCTGACTCAGGTGCAACAAATCTTCTTGTTACCGTAACAGTGACAAAGCTCGTTGAGGGGGTCTGAGTATGGATTTATATATTTTAAATAAATCTCTGACCCCCATTGCTGTTGTTGACTCTTATGAATCATTGATATGGACTAAGCGTTATTACACAAACGGTGATTTTGAAATATATATTCCGGCTTCTGTTTCAATACTCAACATCATGACTCAGGGCAACTATATCAAACGCCTTGACGATGACAGAGTAATGATGATTGAAAGAATTCAGATTCAAACTGATGTTGAACTTGGTAATTTTCTGATATGTTCCGGCAGAAGTGTTGAGGCTCTCTGCAAACGCCGAATCGTTTGGAAACAAACGAACATTAACGGAAATGCTGAAACAGGCATCAGGCGGCTTGTAAATGAAAATATAATCTCTCCTTCTATTGAAAAAAGAAAGATTCCAAACTTCACTCTCGGAAAAGCAAAAGGCTTTACCGAAAAGATCGAAATACAAAGCACAGGCGATATCGTAGAAGAGGTTATATCAACTATTTGTAAATCAA
>JAFOEP010000190.1 GCA_017380115.1 Clostridia bacterium
AAGCAGACTATTCAGTTGTTGAAGAAGCAATTGCAAACGCAAACAATAAGCTTTCAGAAATGCAGGCAACAGGATATGAACTTGTTCAGTCAACTGTTGACGCTCTCAATGAAGCAATAAACAACGTTGATTATACACTTGACGGATTAAAACAGGATGTAATCAATGCTTATGCTGATGAAATCAACAAAGCAGCTGATGCACTTGAATTTGTACCGGTAATTATAATTAACGATGGTTATAAAGATATTGTTACTGTTGAAGATGGTTATATCTTAGGCCTTGCAGATATAGCAAGTGAAGATGATATTAAAGCAGCATTCAGCAATATCGGCAATGCAACAATAGTTGTAGAAGCTTCAGATAACGGATACGGTACAGGAACAATTGTAAAACTTGTTGACAATGACACAAACGAAGCTTTGGAAACATTGACAATAGTAGTTATAGCTGATGTCAACGGTGACGGATTTGTGGATTCGTTCGACGAAGCAATTGTAACAGAATATATAAACAATTTTGAAGAACCTGAAGATGAAGCTGTAATGAAAGCTATGGATGTATTTGCAGACGGTTGGCTTGATGCAACAGACCTTGCATATATAATCTATATGGCAAATTACGAAGTAATCTGATGACAAAAAAGTTTTACCGGGCAGTGAACGCCGAGCGTTGGTAAGGAAGTATTTCTTTGAAATGTGAACTTACGGCACAATAATGCGTTAAAACCACCGATACGCGATAGCGTAATCGGTGGTTTTTGTCTTTTCTTGCACACTCAATTTCGCATTTTAAAGTGCTGCGCAGTTTCGTAGAAAGGATAAATTGCTTGAATTGAAGCCAAAAATGCAGCAAGGCTGTCGCCTTGCGAGGCTTTTGGTGATAATACAAGGAATTTTGCTCGAGAAACAAAAACTTCCTTATCAACACTCGGCGAAAACTGCCCGGTTTTTCCTTTTGCTTATTTTAACATAATTAGTCAAATAATGTTTAAATAAATGATTGTAATAAAAAATAGGGACTGTTTAATAAACAGTCCCAAAAAAGTTCTATGTCATTAAATCCGAAAAGTGGAATTAATACATTCCTCCACCTTGAGCCATTGCAGCGGCAGCAGCAGCGTCACCTGCAGGGTCAGGAATATCTGTCACAAGAGATTCTGTTGTGAGAACCATTGAAGCAACAGAAGAAGCATTTTGTAAAGCACTTCTTGTTACTTTTGTCGGGTCAAGAATACCTGACTTAGCCATATCAACGAATTCACCTTTGGAGAAATCAAAGCCATATCCGATTTTCTTTGAAGCTTTAATTTCATTTACGATAACTGAACCTTCAAGACCTGCGTTAGTTGCAATCTGACGTACAGGTTCTTCAATTGCTTTAAGAACGATGTTGATACCTGTTTTTTCATCGTCACTTTCAACATCTTTGAGAAGTTTTTCAATTGCAGGAATTGCATTGATAAGAGCAACGCCACCACCTGCAACACAACCTTCTTCAACAGCAGCTTTTGTAGCAGCAAGAGCATCTTCAATACGAAGTTTCTTTTCTTTCATTTCAGTTTCAGTTGCAGCACCAACTCTGATAACAGCAACACCACCTGCAAGTTTTGCAAGTCTTTCCTGAAGTTTTTCTCTGTCAAAATCAGAAGTTGTTGTTTCAATCTGTGCTTTAATCTGACCGATTCTTGCTTTGATAGAATCTTTGTCACCTGCGCCATCAACAATAATTGTGTTTTCTTTTGTGATTTTAACTTGTTTAGCTCTACCAAGCTGAGTGAGTTGAGTTTCTTTGAGTTCAAGACCAAGTTCTTCTGTGATAACTTCACCACCTGTAAGAATGGCAATATCCTGAAGCATTTCTTTTCTTCTGTCGCCAAATCCCGGTGCTTTTACTGCAACGCAAGTGAATGTTCCACGAAGTTTGTTGACAAGAATTGTTGAAAGAGCTTCGCCTTCAAGGTCTTCTGCAACAATAACAAGTTTTTTACCTGCTTGAAGAATTTGTTCAAGCAAAGGCAAGATTTCCTGAACATTAGCAATTTTTTTGTCAGTGATAAGTATGAATGCATCGTCGATAACGGCTTCCATTTTATCAGTATCAGTTACCATATAAGGAGAAATATATCCTCTGTCAAATTGCATTCCTTCAACAACATCGCTGTCGGTAATAGCAACTTTAGATTCTTCAACAGTGATAACACCGTCAGCAGTAACTTTTTCCATTGCTTCTGCAATAATTTTACCCATTTCTTCGTCAGCTGATGAAATTGTTGCAATCATTTCAATGTCAGTAGTGCTTGTAACAGGTTTAGAGTTTGCTTTGACAGCATCAATAGCAGCAGCAACAGCTTTCTGAATACCTTTTTTTACCACCATAGGATTAGCTCCGGCAGCAACGTTTTTCATACCTTCACGAATAAGAGCC
>JAFOEP010000191.1 GCA_017380115.1 Clostridia bacterium
GAATGTACCTAAAATTGAAGCGAGAATACCAAGAGCTGCAAGAACAAGTGGCAAAGCCATTGCTTTAATGTTTCCGAATGCTGTGACGCCGAGGGCGGATGCAGAAATAACTGAACCGACATAGGATTCATAAAGGTCAGCGCCCATACCTGCAACATCGCCTACGTTGTCACCTACGTTATCTGCAATAACAGCAGGGTTTCTCGGGTCGTCTTCCGGGATACCTGCTTCTACTTTACCCACAAGGTCAGCACCAACGTCTGCTGCTTTTGTGAAGATACCACCACCGACTCTTGCGAAAAGAGCCATTGAAGAAGCGCCCATACCAAAAGTTAACATTGCGCTTGTGATATCTGCCGGGCCGAGTTTGAAAACAAATTTCAAAAGAATAAACCAAACAGATATATCAAGAAGACCAAGTCCTACAACTGTAAAGCCCATAACTGAACCGGCAGAAAATGCAACTCTGAGACCTTTGTTAAGGCTTGATATACATGCGTTTGCAGTACGGCTGTTTGAAAGAGTAGCAATTTTCATTCCTATAAAACCTGAAAGTCCCGAAAAGAAGCCACCCGTAACAAAGGCAAACGGTACAAACCATGTCAGGAAACCAAAGGCCGCCATAACGCAAAGAAGAACAAACATAAACGCAAAGAAAACAGACACGATGCTGTACTGACGTTTGAGGTATGCGTTTGCACCTTTGCGGATAGACAAAGAAATCTTCTTCATCTTGTCTGTTCCTTCAGAATATTTCATAATTGATTTAGCTGTGAAAGCGGCAAAAATCAAAGCTATAATGGAGCCTACCAAAGTAACAAAAGGTAGATAATTATTGATTATATTTTGCAATTTTAAATTCCTCCCTTTTATATATGTATATGATATAATATAATATATTAAACAATAAAAATTGTCAAGGTTTTAACAAGGCGTATTAATCCAAAAAATTTTAAGTATATTTGTTTGTTTTTGTAAAAATGATATAAAGAATCGGACATTAATATTTTGGTGTGAAAAGTAATTTTTGATCAATGCCTATAATAAACCTTACAAACGCATTGAGCCAATATATAACTATCAATTCAGGTGGGAGTTAATTCCCATCTTTTTGTTTTTATAAGGCGGTTCTTATAAATATTTTTCCATTTCCCTTGACTTTACTACAAAAAAAGTATAAAATTATACAGATGGTATTTTAAATTAAAAAAATACACATCATCTTGTATATTCCAGCTGAGATTCTTTTGATGAATATTTGGTTTATATTTTTATTATTTATTAAAAAAAGAAGAAGGAGGTGCAGTCTATTTTGGAAATAAAGTTTGTGATTATAATTGTCGCAGCCGTTGCAGCAGTTGTAGGTCTGGTAGGATTCATACTTGGCCAGATACATAGAAAAAAAGTTGCAGAAGCTACAATTGGTTCAGCTCAGAAAGAAGCTACAAGAATAGTTAATGAAGCCGTTTCAAAAGCAGAATCTATTAAAAAAGAAAAAATTCTTGAAGCTAAGGACGAAATTCATAGACAGAGAACTGAAACTGAAAAGGATCTTCGTGAAAGAAGAACAGAAGTTCAGCGACAGGAAAGACATGTCATTCAAAAAGAAGAGTCCCTTGACAAAAAATTTGAAAACCTTGAAAAGAAAGAAGAACAACTTAATAAAAAGCTTAAAGATGTTGAAGATAAGCTTGCCGAAGTAGATAGCATCAAAAGAAGCCAGTTTGAAATGTTAGAGAGAATATCTTGCTATACAAAGGAACAAGCAAAGGATTATTTACTCAAAGTTCTTGAAAGTGAGCTTGAAAGAGAAAAATCACTCAAAGTTCTTGAATATGAGCAGAAACTCAAAGATGAACAGGATGCTATGGCTCGTGAAGTTGTTTCAACAGCAATTCAGCGTTGTGCAGCAGACCATACATCAGAAGCAACAGTAAGCGTTGTTACAATTCCTAATGATGAAATGAAAGGTAGAATTATCGGACGCGAAGGAAGAAACGTTCGTACTCTTGAAACAATGACAGGTGTTGACCTTATTATTGATGATACTCCTGAAGCAATTACAGTTTCAAGTTTTGATCCTGTAAGACGTGAGATTGCAAGAGTTACACTTGAAAAACTCATCAGTGACGGAAGAATTCATCCGGCACGAATTGAAGAAATGTATGAGAAATCAAAAAGAGAAGTTGAGACTACGATCAAACAAACAGGCGAACGTGCTGTTATTGATGCAGGTGTAAACGGTATTCATCCTGAACTTGTCAAGCTTCTCGGTAAACTCAGATACAGAACAAGCTTTGGACAGAATGTCCTTAATCATTCTATTGAAGTTTCATATCTTGCAGGTCTTATGGCTGCAGAAATCGGTGCAGACATAAAACAAGCAAAGAGAGCCGGACTTCTCCACGATTTGGGTAAAGCTCTTGACCATGAAATGGACGGTTCTCATATTCAACTTGGTGTTGAATATGCCAAAAAATACAAAGAAAACGAAGATATCATTCACGCTATTGCAGCTCACCACGGTGAAATAGAAGCAAAGACAGTTGTTGCTTGTCTTGTTCAGGCTGCAGACGCAATTTCCGCTTCAAGACCGGGTGCAAGACGTGAAAATGTTCAGAATTACATTAAACGTCTTGAAGATCTTGAAAAAATTGCAAATTCATTCGATGGCGTTGAAAATTCATTTGCAATCCAGGCAGGTCGTGAAATTCGTATAATGGTCAATCCGGAAGCTGTATCGGATGACAAAATGGTACTCATAGCTCGTGATGTTGTCAAGAAAATTGAAGAAGAGCTTGATTATCCGGGACAGATTAAGGTTAATATTATCAGAGAAAACCGTGCTGTTGATTACGCAAAATAATTTAGAGCATAGCAACCGTAAGGTTTGAAGTATGAATGTAATGGACCGTCTTTGGGCGGTCCATTATATGATTTTAGAGGTAATTTATGATTGTTTTAGCATTAGGGGATGTTGTAAGTAAACAAGGATGCGAATTTTTAATGGAGCGTTTACCTGCATTAAAAAGACTCAAAAATGTTGATTTGTGCATAGCTAACGGTGAAAATTCTGCTTCCGGAAACGGTATTCTTCCGTCATCGGCAGAAGATTTGTTTGATAGCGGAGTGGATTTTATCACTACGGGTAATCATGTTTACAGAAGAAAAGAAGTTTATGATTTTCTCGAAGAAAATGACAGAATAATCCGCCCTGCAAATTTTTATAACGGTAATCCCGGAAAAGGTTACAATATAGTTGATATGGGAAAATATCAGGTGGCAATAATTAACCTTTCGGGAAATTACGGAATGGAAACGGCGGACAATGCATTTTTGTGTGCTGACAAGATTCTCGATGAAGTTAAAAATGTAAAAATAAAAATAGTTGATTTTCACGCCGAGACAACTTCTGAAAAAAGAGCTTTAGGATTTTATCTTGACGGACGTGTTTCTGCATTTTTTGGAACTCATACGCATGTCCAGACTGCTGATGAGCAGATTTTGCCAAACAAAACAGGATATATAACTGATTTGGGTATGTGCGGAACGATTGATTCTGTGCTTGGCGTAAAAAAGGAAATTATAATTAAAAAAATGATTGATAATATGCCGGCAAGATTTGATGCTGCTGACGGAGAATGTATGATTAATGCGTGTTTGTTTGAGATTGACGAAAAGACAGGCAATTGCGTCAGTATTGAAAGATTGAATGTAAGATAAAATATTAGAAAGGATTGGGCTGACCCAAGCTGATTTGATATGAAAAGAATTTTTTGCATAATATTTAGTGTTGTTATATTGATGACGGCATTTTCTTCTTGCAACAATGATGACGATAACAGGTCGGAGAATAATATTGATGATTCTGTTTTTATTAAGCTTCCCGTCTCGCAGGTTGACTCGTTTGACCCATATTTATGTGAAACTGATTTCAATAGTAAAATCGGGTTGTTACTTTTTGACGGATTGATTAAAATTGAAGAAGACCTTTCCTATTCATACGCAGTGGCTTCTGAAGTGAAAGTGAACGGAAACAGCATTTTCGTTGAAATCAGAGACGATGCATATTTCAGCGACAGCACGAGCGTTACTTCAAGGGACGTTGTCGATTCTTTCAGGAAAGCGAAGGAATCTGATGCATATTCAAGCAAACTTTCAAACATTGAATCTGCAACAAGTTCGGGTGATACGGGAGTTGTTTTTACGCTTGAAAAAAGCGATATTTATTCTGTAAAAAACCTTGATTTCCCGATTGTCAAGAGTGTTGAAGAGGACAATGAAGAAAACGAAATAACCATTGAAACTGAAAGCTCAGATAATATTCCGATTGGTTGCGGTAGATATAAGTTTGAAGATGGTTCTATTGATACTTTGATTTTAAATGAATATTGGTACGGAGAAACCCTGCCAAAAATCAGAAGAATAAAACTTGTACATCTGATAGATTTCAGTTCAGCCGTCAATAGTATGGAAACGGGCAATATCAGTTATCTTTTCCAGGATTTGTCTTCGGGGATATATAACAGAGTTAACGCCAACACATCTAAAATTCTGATGACTAATTTAGTCTATCTCGGAATAAACTCTTATAGCAATTCGCTTTCAAAACCGGAAGTCAGACAGGCAATTTCTCTTGTGATAAATAAAGATAAAATTGCAGAAAAATCTTTCTTGGGATATGCTCAGAAAACAAGAACACCGTTCTATCCTGAGTGGAATGAAATAGAAGCCTTGTATTTTGACAAAGAAGATGAAAATGAAAATTTTGTAGAGGCAAAGAATCTTCTTGATAAAGCGGGATACTCAGAAACGAATGAGCTTGGTATCCGCTCATCAGAAGATATGAAATTGACTTTACTTGTCAATTCTGACAACGCATACAAGGTTGCGGCTGCAAACGAAATTGCAGCAGACCTCAAAAGCGTAGGAATAGAGGTTGTTTTGAATAAACTTCCTTTTGATGAATATAAAACTGAACTTGCTTATGTAAATTATGATTTGTATATTGGCGAAGTTAAGCTTTCGAACGATATGAGTCTTGGCTCTTTCTTTGAATCAGACGGTGCAACATCTTTTGGAATAAATCGTGATACAGATATTGTTAAGCAATATGAACTTTTCAGAGCAGGGCAGGTTTCTTTGCAAAGATTTGTTGACTATTTTAATGTGTATCTGCCGTTTATTCCACTTTGTTACAGAATTGGAATTGCTTCTTATACAAATGAATTGTCATATGGTATAGAGGGAACACATTCGGATATTTTTGCCGGAATTTATTCATGGGAGTATTGATCAAGAAAGGATAATTATGTATCTTAATTCTGACATACGGTATTTAAAAGGCGTTGGAGAAAAACGTGCCGAACTTTTTCATAAGC
>JAFOEP010000192.1 GCA_017380115.1 Clostridia bacterium
ATTGTTGTTTACAGCGCCAAGCGGCGAAGCCGCCTCGGCCCCCGCTTTTAAGAGGGGGCTGTCAAAAATCTTTGATTTTTGACTGGGGGAGTTCGGGAAATGGCCATTTTTTGCTCTTCATTTGCAATCAGATTTTCAATTGATTGTTTCAAAGATTCTTTCAAAAATAAAATATGTTTTATCAATTCTCTTTTATCAACAACAGCAAGTTCAGCTGCCGCAGATGGAGTCGGCGCTCTTAAATCGGCAACAAAATCACAAATTGTAAAATCAGTTTCATGACCAACAGCGCTGATTACAGGAATTGAAACATCAAAAATTGTCCTGGCCAATTCTTCATCATTAAAAGACCAGAGTTCTTCTATGGCTCCCCCACCTCTGCCGATGATTATAACATCTACGCATTGAAGTTTGTCAAATTGTTTTAATGCTTTTATCATTCCTGGTGCAGATTTTTCACCCTGTACCTCAACAGGCGCCAATATAACTTCACAAAGAGGAAATCTTCTCTCAATAATATTAAGAATATCTCTTAACCCTGCACCGGTTGGTGAAGTTATTACCCCAACCTTTGAAGGCATAACCGGAATAGGTTTTTTATGTTCATTTGAAAACAAGCCCTCTTTTTCAAGCTTGTTTTTTAATTGTTCAAACATCATATTTAATGAACCTAAACCGTCAGGTTGCATATCTTCAATATAAAGCTGATATTGACCATCTCTTTCAAAAACTGAAACTCTGCCAAAACATATTACTCTCATACCGTTTTCAGGCATAAACCTCAGTCTTTGGTTTGCACCTTTAAACATTACTGCTCTGATTGATGATTTCTCGTCTTTTAATGTCATATAAAAATGACCCGTTCTGTAATGATTTGTAAAGTTAGAAATTTCGCCGACAACAGCAATTGATGATAAGTTTATATCACCATCAATTATTGATTTTATATAAGTATTAAGTTGATTAATTTCTAAAATTGTCGGCTGAACAGAAATCATTTTGAATTCTCCCTAAGATATGTCAAATATGCTATACCTGCAGCATTGTCGCATGAAAATTCAGGTTTTGCAAAATAGCCATTAAATTTGTCTGAAATATAATTCCTGATAATTGAATTTGACATTACTCCACCAGCATAAAGAAAATCAATATTGCCATAAACGTTCTGAAGATTTCCCGTCATTTCTGAAAGAACTTTCTTTATATATTCAATGCAATAAAGAGCAACATCTTCTTTTTTATAGTTATCAAGCATTTTTTTACATTGGTTTTCAAGCCCTGACAAACAGCAATCATTACCTTTAAGTTGAACTTTTATATTGAATTTACTATCACTTTGTAATGCTAACTTTTCAAGCTCAGCACCACAGGGAAATTTTAAGCCAAGCATCAGACCAACTCTGTCGATTGCTTGTCCTGCTTTAAGATCAAGACTTTCTGCTACCAATTGAGTTTTAAAAACTGTTTCTTTGTCAGGTTTTACAAGTATAGCTTGTGTCGTACCACCGGAAAGATGAAAAGCAATAAATTCTTTTTCCAACAAATCACTTCTGCCCGTTGAATATATTGCTGCAGCTATATGACCTGATTGATGTGAAAATTCATAATAAGGCACACCAAGTGCTTTTGAAACTGTAAACGCTGTATTTTTTCCAACCAGAAAGCACGGCATATATGAATTGGGAGTATCGCAGGGTTTTGATGAACAGCCAACAGCTTTAATGTCAAATTTTTGATTATCAAACAATTTGTTGATTACTTCCGGCATCTGAACTGTATGATGAAAAACAGCATCACTTTGTCTTAGCCCTTTTTCACCCTCTTTAACGGGTAAAAGCTTTTTTGATTGAACAACTACATCGTTTGAGTATATCGCAGATGAAGTAGTATAATTGCTTGTGTCAAGCCCAAGATAATCAGACATTTTTTATTTCTTTCGATATTGAACTTAAAATACCATTGATGAAAGAAGAGTCATTCTTTTCACCATAGATTTTTGAAATTTCAACAGCTTCGCTGATTGAAACATTTACCGGTACGCTTTCGATAAAGAGCATTTCAGCAACAGCAACTCTCATTATAGCCAATGATACTTTTGGTATTCTTGAAAGGCTCCAACCTCTGCAATATTTTAATATTTGTTCATCAATTTTATCAAGATTTTCTTCTGCTGTATTAGAAATCAAAAAAGAAAATTCGTCTTCTTTAAGCATTTCTGATTCAAGTGCTGCTGAAATTATATCTTCCATCTTTTCGTCACTGCGGAAACTTTTTTCAAACATCAAAACAAATGCTTGTTCTCTAGATTGTCTTCTGGTCATATTATCCTCCAATTTTACATCGTTATTTTAATCAGGTAATTCATCAAATTCAACTGACACAATATTTACATTAACTTCTTTAACATCTTTTTCAGTCATAACCTCAACAGATTTTATTACGCTTTTTTTAATCTGTTTAACTATCTCAGGAATACTGAATCCGTTATAAATTTTTATGTATAAACTGAATTTATAAAATCCATCACCATTCTTTATATCAACATATTTCAGGTTTTCACCGTTATGAAACAGATTTTTCAATTTAAATGGCTTCTTTTCAAAGCAAAAAATACCTTCACAATTTTTACATGAATTGATAACTATATTCGCTATTATTTCATCAGAAATATTAATTTTTAAAAAATCCTTTCCCGACACGACAAATTACCCCTTTTAAATCAAAAAATGGTATAATGCAATACCATTATACCATTATCTCAATTATTTCTCAACTATTTTGTTTCAATTATTGTAATATTTTCAGAAAATTTTTTATTTTGTGTCAAAATAATATCAGTTATCTGAGTGCTGACTGTATCATTCATAACACCTTTTGCAACAA
>JAFOEP010000193.1 GCA_017380115.1 Clostridia bacterium
CATATATGGATAAAGTTCTGAAAAACTGGTACAGCGACAATATTAAATCTGTTGACGACATAGAAAAGCATAAGTCTGCCCGTCAGAAATCTGCATCAGCATCAAAATCGTCCAATCAGGCGTCTTACGATATTGACGAGTTTACAAAACGTGCTTTAAATGATCCGTTAATTTACAAAAAGAAGGAGGACAAATGATGTCATACAGTATAAAGGTTTTCAAAAAAGCTTCTGATGTTATAACAAACAGACGTCTTGCCGCCGAAAATGAACAGGCAAGAAATCATCAGGAATGTGTTACTATTTCTCCTGAAATCAGTGTCCTCGAAAAAGAAATGGCTCAATGTGCTCTTGATGCACCAAAAGCTATCGGTATGAAAAACAATGCAGATGAGTTCATTAAAAATCTTATGGGCAAAAATCTTTCTGCTCAGAAAAGAATTCGTGAGATTCTTTCCGAGCTTAATTTGCCGTCCGATTATCTTGAAGTTAAATATTTCTGCAAAGATTGTAAAGACACAGGCTTTGTTGACGGAAAAATGTGCGAATGTCTTAAAGATTGTATGAAAAAAATTTCTTTTGAAGAAATGTCTGATAAGCTTCCTGTTAAAAGCAGCACTTTCGATTCTTTCGATTTGTCATATTATCCGACAGAAAAAGATTTTGAGACAGGGTTTATACCTCGCGAAAGAATGCAAGTTATTTTCAATTACTGTCAGAGCTATGCAGAAGATTTTTCAAAAAATTCTGACAACATTCTTTTTTACGGTGAAACCGGTTTAGGAAAAACTCATCTTTCCCTTGCTATTGCAGGAAAGGTCAGCGAAAAAGGATACGGTGTCGTTTACGGTTCAGCTCAGAATCTGATGAATTCTCTTGAAAACGAAAAATTCGGCAAAAGCAACTCCGATGTTTCTGCTGAACAATCAATTCTCAATTGTGATTTGTTGATAATAGATGACCTTGGTGCTGAATTTTCAACACATTTCACAATTTCAGCTTTATACAACATTATTAACACACGACTTCTTGAAAACAAACCAGTAATTATCAGCACTAACCTTACTCCTGCTGAAATGGAAAACAGATATTCAAGAAGAATAACTTCAAGAATTTACGGCAATTATAAATATCTGATCTTTTGCGGAAAAGATATTCGTCAATTAAAAGATTCTTACTGATACAGGTGGTCAAAAAATGTCTTTAAAACATCCGAATAAAATCCCGAAAAAACCTCTTTCTCACAGCGTCACATGGCTTGTATGCAGAATACTTTTGCTCGTCTGGGGAATTGTATATCTTTTTTTGGGTAACACAGTTCAATTTTTACAATCAATATTTGCTATTGCATTCACCCATCTCTGGGATTTGTTTCAGCTTTGGGGCGGTAAAACTTTCATCACAAAAGTCAGCTACCGTTTTCAGACTCAATTAAACATTTTTATATGCGTTGGTTGTGTCGTAGGTACCACACTCAACAAAGAAACAAATTTTGAGATGTCTGATATTATACTTCACTTTTTTGCCGGTGTAATTGCTTCTTCAAGCATGTATGAATTTTCCGAGCTTGTTAACGGCCAGAAAAGAGAAACAGGTCCTGCAATGAAAGCTATGTTTTCGCTACTTGGTGCAGTCACACTTCTTGTCGGATGGGAATTTTACGAATTTTCAATGGACAGAATATACGGTATGCATCTACAATGCTCTTACCCGGATACAGAAGCAGGTCTGATTGATACTATGTGGGACTTGATTATAGGTACATGTGGTGCTCTTATTGCAATGTTTATTAATATCAGAAGAAGTATTGTTAAAAAAAGAAAAGCGCAAAACAGCAGAGGTGATCAACAATGATTTCATTTGCAAACACTTTGAAAACTTTAAGAAAAGAACGCAATCTTACTCAGAGTGATGTCGCTGAGCGTATAGGTATTGACCGCTCAACCTATGCTTATTATGAGAGAGGCGCAACAAAACCTGATTTTGAATGTATTTTAAAGCTTTGCAAAATTTATAACATTGATATAGCTAATTTGACAAATATGTTCTTAAACGACGAAAACACTAACATCGTCTTTAAAACTCCTGAAAAAGATGATGACGATGACGAAATCTTTCATTTTAATGACATTGATTCACTCAATATTGATGAATACGAAAAAATGATTTTGTTGTTTTACCGACAAACTCCATACAAAAAACTGTTCTTTGTAAAAATCAAACAGGCTTTTGATGAGATTTCAAACGCAAATAAATAATGAGATAAACTAAACCACTACGACAACTCTGAAAAGTCTGTCATAGTGGTTTTTTCTTTGGCAAAATTAAATTCCACCCGCTTTTACGGGTGGAATATTATTATTTCTTGAAGCGTTTTGTAATTCTTTCGATTGCTTTTACTGTGTTTTCTGCGCTTCCGAATGCAGTTAATCTGAAATAGCCTTCACCTGCCGGTCCGAAACCTGAACCCGGTGTGCCGACAATCTGTACTTCTTCAAGAAGATAGTCGAAAAATTCCCATGATGTCATATTGTCAGGAGTTTTAAGCCATACATAAGGTGAATTGACTCCTCCGAATGTTGTAAATCCTGCTTTGTTGAGACCTTCTTTGATTACAGAAGCATTGTTGAGATAATATTTGATTGTATCTTCAACTTGTTTTCTTCCTTCTTCTGAATATACAGCAGCAGCTGCTTTCTGAGTGATATAAGATACGCCGTTGAACTTTGTTGCCTGGCGTCTTGCCCAGAGATTATTAAGGCTTACACCGTCACGAACAAGTTCTTTCGGAATAACTGTGTATCCGCATCTGACACCTGTAAATCCTGCTGTTTTTGAAAAACTGCGGAATTCTATTGCACAAGTTTTTGCTCCGTCACATTCAAAAATACTGTGAGGTACATTTTCCTCTGTGATAAAACTTTCATACGCTGCGTCAAAAAGGATTATACTTTCATTTTCATTTGCATAGTCTACCCATTTCTGAAGCTCGTCTTTTGTAATTGCCATTCCCGTTGGGTTGTTCGGGAAGCAAAGATATATCAAATCAACTTTTTCTTTCGGAATTTCAGGAAGGAAATTGTTTTCTTCAAGGCATGGAAGATAAACAAATTTGCTCCATCTTCCGCTTTCAAGAATATCTCCTGCACGTCCTGCCATTACGTTTGTGTCTACATAAACAGGATAAATCGGGTCACAAAGTGCCACAACATTATCAACTGCAAAAATGTCTCCAATATTACCTGTGTCACTTTTTGCTCCGTCGCTTACAAATATTTCGTCGTTATCAATCTGGACTCCTCTTCTTTTGAAATCAAAATCATTGATTGCATTGAGAAGAAATTCCTGTCCGTATTCAGGTGGATATCCCTGAAAAGTTTCTTCATTTCCCATCTCATCAACTGCGCCGTGTAAAGCTTTTATTACTTCCGGAGCAAGAGGTCTTGTTACATCGCCGATACCGAGTCTGATGATACTCTTATCAGGATTTTCTGCTTCATAAGCTTTTACCTTTTTGGCAATTGTTGAGAAAAGATAACTGCTTTTAAGTTTAAGATAATTGTCATTGATTTTCATTTGTATTTCTCCTTATTATCAATCAATTTCTATTTCGCCGGTGCAAACCGTTGTTGCAGGACCAGTCATAAACACACAATTAGTTTCGCTGTCCCAACAGATGTTGAGTTCTCCACCGAGAAGAATCACTTTTATGTTTTCGTCTTTTTTAAAGTATCCGTTAAGAATTGAAGCAACCACACAGGCACAAGCACCTGTTCCACAAGCAAGAGTTTCACCTGAGCCTCTTTCCCAGACACGCATTTTCATTGTTTTTTCATCAACAATCTCAACAAATTCCGTGTTGACTCTGTCGGGGAAAATGGGGTGATTTTCAAACTGCGGTCCGATCTTTTCAATTTCAAGTTCATCTGTGCTTTGAATATATGTAATGCAATGAGGGTTACCCATAGAAACGCAAGTCACTTTATATTCTTTTTCACCTACTGTGAGTGGAACATCAATTGCTTTTTCTTCTTCAAAAAGCGTCGGGATTTTTGAGCAGACAAGTTCAGGTTCTCCCATATTCACAGTTGCTGAAACAACCTTATCGTTTTCGGTAAAAACTTTAATATATTTTATTCCGCTGAGAGTTTCAAGGGCAATTTCCTCTTTGTCTGTCATTTTATTGTCATAGACATATTTTGCCACACATCTTGATGCGTTGCCGCACATTTTTCCTCTTGACCCGTCGGCGTTATACATATCCATAAAGAAATCGCCGTTGTCAGAAGGTTTTATCAACACAAGACCGTCCGAGCCTATTCCGAAATGTCTGTCGCTTACCTTTATTGCAACCTCACACGGATTTTCAACCTTTTCTTCAAAGCAGTTGACATATATATAGTCGTTACCTGCTCCGTGCATTTTTGTAAATTTCATTTGCTATACCTCTTTATACTGTTTTGATGCCGTTGTCTTTGTTAATAACTTTGCCTGTCTGCATATTGATAATATTCTGGTACACTCCCGTATGAGTGCTTGAAATAAACTTGTCAATATGCATACTTCCGAAAAACCATTTCTCAAATTCACACGATTGACTAAGCTCTTCAAGATAATTGCTCAATCCGGTAATATGAACAGCCTGAGTTTCACGAAGCTGCAAAAGTCCTCTTATTTTTGTAGGCGGCTCATGGGTCAGAATATAGTCAACTTTAAAATTTCTTTCCTGCAAACGCTTTGCTCCGTCAAGCAATTCCTGTCTTATCGGAGTTTCGTCAACTGACCATGTATCCCTGTCAAAACGAAAATCTATGTCGGGACTTTCTCCGCCACCCATCACAAATATACTCTTTTCTTCAAAAGTATATATTTGTCCTCTTTGCAGGTGATACAGATTCCCGCTTATTCTTCTTGCAATGCCACCTTTATATGTCCCAAGCTTATATTTTTTAAGCAACTCAAAGTTTTCATGAGTTCCGTCTATAAAACAAATATTATATTTTTGTGAACCGAGTTTTTTCAGCATCTTTTTTTCCATAGAACTGTCATCCCAGATAAACCCGAAATCACCACAAATAAACAGAGTATCGCCCTTTTTAAGCTTTTTCAATTCAGGCTGAAAAAATCTTTCAAAATCGCCATGAGTATCCCCTGTCACATAAAGCATACTTTCTATGCGATACTTTAATTAAAAAAGTATCTTCCTTTCATTTATTTCAAAAAATTTTTGTTTTTATTCTTGATATACGTTTGATTATAATATATAATAAATCATTATACAACATCTTTGGGGGATTGTCTATGAAAAAAACAGTAATTTTTGTTCTTATATCTGCTTTTTTTCTGTCTATTTTATCACCTTTAAGCGCATCTGCCGCATATAACAACGAGATAAGCGATATTCAATCAGACATAGTTTATGTTATCAGCCTTGATAACGACGAAGTAATATTCGACAAAAACTATGACAAAAGAGCTGCTCCCGCTTCCTTGACAAAAATTATGACTGCTTTGGTTGCGTTGGAAAATTGCACTGATCTGACAAAATCTTATACTGTTTCCGAAAACGCTCTGGCTGCAATTGCCGGGACAAACAGTTCAACCGCAGGTCTTATTTCCGGTGAAGAAATGTCTATGGAAAATCTTCTCTATTGCCTTATGGTATGCAGCGCAAACGATGCAGCAAATGTCATTGCAGAAAGCATTTCCGGAAACGTTCCGAGATTTGTTGAACTTATGAATCAGAAAGCAAAAGCTCTCGGTTGTCTCAACACTCACTTCAACAACGCTCACGGTCTTGACGAAGATAATCATTATACTACGGCTCAGGATATTGCAATCATCACAAAAGAAGCTCTCAAAAATCCTATATTTGAAAAAATCTGTTCTGAAACTCAGTATGTCATTCCAAAAACAAACAAAAGCG
>JAFOEP010000194.1 GCA_017380115.1 Clostridia bacterium
AGGATTTGTAAACTCAGGGATGATGAAATTAAGACAGGCAATCGGAGTTATATTAGGTGCAGTTTTAGGTACAAGTATAACAGGCTGGATTATTTGTCTTTCAATGATAAACGGTGGAGCCGGTTGGACCCAGATTATATCAACTGATACACTGACTTGTGCGATAGCTATTATAGGTGTCATAATGATATTGTTCAGCAAAAAAACAATATATAATAATATCGGAATGATATTGATGGGCTTCGCAGTGTTAATGATAGGCATTGATCTTATGAGTGGCGCTGTAGCACCATTGAAAGAAAGCGCTGCGTTTACCGGAGTTTTAGTTAGTTTTTCTAATGCGTTTTTAGGAATATTAGCTGGCTTACTTATAACCTGTGTTTTGCAAAGTGCTTCTGCTGCAGTAGGTATCTTGCAGGCATTATCAATTACCGGTGCTATTAATTTTTCGATAGCATTTCCGCTTATTCTGGGCATTGGAATTGGTTCCTCCACTCCTGTTGTGTTATCATCAATCGGAGCTAAAACTAATGGTAAAAGGGCAGCATATACATATTTCTTTGTAAACTTACTTGGGGCAATTGTTTTTGGTGTTTCAGTTTATACTATTGATTATTTTATTGACCTTACAATAATGGACAAACAGTTAACATCAATTTCTATTGCAGCTCTTAACTCGATTTACAGATTCTTAATAGTTATAACTCTCTCTCCGTTTATTTCATTTATTGAGAAATTCCTTAATTTTGTATTTAAAGATAAAGAAAATGAAATTGAAGATACTTCCACAATCAATAACTTGCAGGATCGTTTGATAGAATACCCATCAGTAGCAATTGAACAAACTAAAATTGCAGTTAATGATATGGCTGAAAAGTCTGTAAAAAATCTTAACAGATCATTGTCATTACTTTTCAATTATAGTCCATCTGTATTTAATTTGATTCAGGAAAAAGAGAATGTGATTGATAAATATGAGGACAAGCTTGGCTCTTTTATTGTCAAGATGACAAAAAAAGAATTAAACAACACTCAGAATAAAGATATTTCAAGAATCTTACATGCGTTGGGAGATTTTGAGAGAATTGGCGACCACGCAGTCAATATTTCCGAAACTGCAAAAGAAATCTATGAAAAGAAGATGCAATTTTCTGAAGAAGCAATAAAAGAAATCGGAATTCTTATCGAAGCAGTAAAGGAAATCACAGAAGTAACTGTTTCTGCGTTTAAAAACCAGGATTTTAATTCTTCAATAGTAATTGAATCTTTAGAAGACTGCATTGATAATCTTTGTGATGAAATAAAACATAAACATATTTTAAGAGTCAAGAGGGGACAATGTTCACTTCTTTACGGATATGTTTTCAATGATATTCTGACAAATATGGAAAGAATATCTGACCATTGCTCCAACATCGGAGTGGCATTGATTCAAAATGAAGATGAAGATATTAATCAACATGAATATATTGAAAATTTAAAGAATAAAGATACATCAGGATTTGAAAATCTTTTGATTAAATATACGAATAAATATTCTTTGAAATAAAAAGTAAAACACTGCGTAAATCGCAGTGTTTTTATATGAGAAAAGACTTGAAATATTGTTAAAAATGATTTATAATAAATAAGTTATTATGTAAAATTTGGGAGGCACCATGATATTCCAAGAAATGAACAAACAACAACTGAAAGATTTAAGAGATGAATTTTCAGAAAAATATAATCAATTAAAAAGTCGGAATCTTTCACTTGATATGTCAAGAGGCAAACCGTCTCCGGACCAGCTTGATTTATCAATTGATATGCTTGGATGCGTTAATGATGAAAGCGGATACAAAGCAGAAAACGGTTTTGATTGCAGAAACTACGGAGTTTTGGATGGTATTCCTGAATGCAAAAAGCTTTTTGCTAATCTTCTTGAAGTTGATGAAAAAAATATTATTATAGGCGGAAACTCGTCATTGACAATAATGTTTGACTACATTACTCAATGTATGATTAGTGGTGCAGGCGAAAAACCATGGGGAAAACAGAATGTTAAATTCATTTGCCCTGTGCCTGGTTATGACAGACATTTTTCAATTTGTGAATATTTTGGGATTGAAATGATAACAGTAGATTTACTTGAAGACGGTCCTGATATGGATAAGGTTGAAGAATTGATAAAAGACCCGTCAGTAAAAGGTATGTTTGTTGTTCCTAAATATTCAAACCCATGCGGAAATACTTTTTCTGATGAATGTGTTATGCGTTTTTCAAACCTTAAACCTGCTGCAAAAGATTTCAGGGTGATCTGGGATAACGCATATTGTATTCATGATATTGCAGAAGACAATGATAAACTTATGAATATTTTTGAAGCATGTAAAGGCAAAGAAAGCGAGGATTTCTTTGTTGAAGTCACATCAACGTCAAAAATATCATTCCCTGGCTCAGGCGTTTCTGCAATTGCTGCATCTGAAAAAAATATTGATATGATTAAGAAAAGAATGGCAATTCAGACAATTGGTAATGATAAACTTAATCAGTTAAGACATGTAAGATTTTTTAAAGATGTTGATGGCTTGAAAGAACATATGAAGCTTCATGCCGAAAAATTGAAACCAAGATTTGATGTTATTCTTGACTATTTTGAAAAAGAATTGTCAGGGAAAGGCATTGCAAAATGGAGCAATCCAAAAGGTGGTTATTTCATCAGCCTTGATATAATGAACGGTTGCGCAAAGAAAGTTGTTTCAATGTGCAGTCAGGCAGGCATTGTGCTTACAGATGCTGGTGCAACTTACCCATATGGCATTGATAAAAACGACAGTAATATAAGAATTGCACCTTCATATCCAAGCATAGAAGAACTTAAAGATGCAGTTGAAGGACTTTGCATTTGCATTAAACTTGTATGCGCTGAAAAACTATTAGAAAACTAAAAATTATCCCCGAATTCAGTTGTATGAATTTGGGGATATTTTATGCCTTATTGCTTGATTTTTGTTTAAAAAAATGGTATTATAAAATAACGTATATTTTCTCGAAATATCGCAAAAAATATTTGAGATATGGAGGGAATATACTATGAATAAATTTTTAGGAAATAGTTTTACAAGTCCACAGGTTACGGTCGATGTTCCGGAGGTATCGGATAATACGCCTAAGTTTGATTTTGATGATGCATTGAAGCAAATTCTTGAAACGGGTGCTATAAGCGTTCTCAGAGGAAACAGAGTAATTTATTGCATAACAATTATCGGACAAATTGAAGGGCATTATTTGGCTCCTCAGAACGCAAAAACCACAAAATACGAACATGTCATCCCACAGATACTTGCAGTTGAAGAAAGTGATACGGTTGATGGATTGTTTTTTATTCTCAACACAGTCGGTGGAGACATAGAAGCGGGACTTGCTCTTGCAGAACTGATTGCGGGAATGAAGAAACCAACGGTTTCGCTTGTTCTTGGTGGTGGACATTCAATCGGAATACCTATGGCAGTTGCAGCAGACAAATCGTTTATTGTTCCGTCTGCAACAATGACAGTTCATCCTGTCAGAACAAATGGACTTGTCTTGGGTGTACCACAAACGTTAGAATACTTTTTAAGAATACAGGAAAGAATTGTAAATTTTGTTTCAGAGAATTCCAATATCAAGGCTGACAGATTCAGAGAAATTATGCTCAAAACAGGTGAGCTTGTTATGGATCTTGGCACAATATTAGATGGCGATAGTGCTGTTAAAGAAGGATTAATTGATAAAAAAGGTTCATTGAGTGAAGCTCTTGATGAACTTGTCAAACTCATTGATTCAAGAAAGGAAGAGAATTGATGCCGAACAATAAATCCACATCAAAAAAGAAAAAAACTACCAACAGTAAAGCAAAAACTTCAAATCAATCAACTCCAAAGAAAGCACAGACAGGTGCTAAAAAGCAAAACCATGTTCAAGCAGAAGAAAAAAGATCAAATCTGTATGTTGCTTCTGTTGTTTTGTTTGCTGTTTCATTGCTGTTTCTGGTACTCTATTTTGTTCCGGGAGGAGCAGCTTGGAGTTACATAAGAGATAAATTTCTTTTTGGTTTATTTGGATTTTTCTCAATAATGATGATAGTATTGTTGATGTATGTTGCTTTTATGTGTGCAAAAAGCAGAATTAAAGAAAGAAGTGTCAAATGGCAGGTGTTTGGCTGGTCATTTTTGATTTTATGTATTAATTCATTTGTACATATTGTTTCTTATAACAAAGATTATATTATTTATAATAAAATAACTGACCAATTAAAAGACATGTTTTCACTTGGTTTTTCAATAAAAAACGGTGGATTGTTCGGATGTCTTGTTGGTGGAGGAATAACAAAACTTTGCGAAAGCAAGGTAGCTTCTATTTCTATTCTTCTGATTTTGATTTTTACAGTGTTTATGCTCTGCACTAAAACTACATTAACTTCTTTGAAGAATATTCTTGAAAAACCAATAAAGAAGATTAATGATAAACGTGCAATGAATGAAAAATTTGAAGAAGATAATTATTATGAAGATGATGATTCGTCTGATTTTACTCCTGAATATAACGATTATACTCCTGAAAATGATATGAAAAACTGCGTACCATATGAAATGTCGGGCAAGAGTAGAAAGATCAAGCAGATTGACATAGAAGAAAGTCGTTATGATTATATGGATGATATGGATATTATAATGCCTGAACCGATAGATCTTTCTGCAAAGAAAAAATCATATAATCCGAACGAAATTAAACCAATCAACATTGAAAAAGAAGAAGATAGAAATACTTCAACAGAAAAGAAGAAAACTACTGCAAAAACTAAAACAGAAAAGCCGAAAGAAACTGATTTTGAAGAAAAAAATAATCCGTTTATTACAAGTGGAACATCGTTTGTTTCTGACAAAGCAGGAAAATCTGTATTGTATAAATACCCACCGCTTTCTTGCCTTAGCAAACCAAGCAATGATGGCAATGTTGATTATTCAACTGAACTCAAAAACAGTGGCAAAAAGCTTGTAGAAACTTTGAGAAGCTTTGGTGTTGAAACAAGAATTTCAGAAATTTGCAGAGGTCCGTCTGTAACAAGATATGAAATCACACCGGCTCCGGGCGTTAAAATCAGTAAAATCACAGGTCTTGCTGATGATATTGCTATGAATATGGCTTCGTCAGGCGTCAGAATTGAAGCTCCGA
>JAFOEP010000195.1 GCA_017380115.1 Clostridia bacterium
GATATGAGCAAATCTTATGGCAAAGTGAAAGTTTTGCAAAATATTTCTTTGGATTTAAAAAGAGGACAGATAATTGGTTTGCTCGGACCAAACGGATGCGGAAAAACATCACTTTTGAAAATTATTACAGGTCTGATAAACGATTATTCAGGAGAAGTCCTCATAAATGGATTGAAACCCGGACCGGAAACGAAAAGTTTTATTGCTTATCTTCCCGAAAGAACATACCTTGCTGATTGGATGAAGCCTGAGGATGCAGTAAACTATTTTGCAGATTTTTATAAGGACTTCGACAAAGAAAAAGCAAACGCAATGATTCAACAATTTAAATTGCCGACCAAACAGAAAATTAAAACAATGTCAAAAGGTCAGCAGGAAAAATTGCAACTTATTCTTGTGATGAGCAGAAACGCAAAATTATATGTTCTTGATGAGCCGCTTGGTGGTGTTGACCCTGCTTCACGTTCATATATTCTTGATGTGATAATGGAAAACTATTCCAAGGATGCAACGGTTATTATGTCAACGCATCTTATTCATGATGTTGAAAGAGCTTTTGACCATGTTTTAATGATAGGTGATGGTAAAGTTCTTGTTGATTGCGACACAAATAAAATAGTTGAAGACGGAAAAACCGTAGAAGACTTGTTTAAGGAGGTGTTCCGTTTTGCTTGGTAAGTTGCTTAAAAATGACTTTATCGGAAGTGCACACGCAATGTTGCCGGTTTATCTTGTAGCTTTGATAGCAGGTGCGATAACAGCACTTTCATATATTTTCAACATCAAATTTTTGAAATTTATAGGTTCATTTTCATTGGTTATATTGGTTTTTGGACTTGTGATAATAACAATTTTTGTGATGATGAATTATTTCAACAAATCTCTTTATAGTGACCAGGGTTATTTGTCATACACATTACCTGTGAAATCAAGAGACCTTCTGTTCTCAAAAGCCACAGTTTCTTTCGCTTGGATTGCAATCAGTTATCTTATTCTTGCAGGATTTGTGGTAGGAGTTTTATGGTATGCATAAGTAAAACTGAACGAAAGCCTTTGCGGAGAAATTGACGAGATTATTAACACGATAGGTTCACTCGTTACGACTAATGGATTGCCGAGTGTGGCAGCAATTGCAAAAATTGTAGCAATTGTTTTGTTATACGGTTTTGTGAGCATTTTGATTCTTGTTTCACAAGTGTTTTTCTCTATGACATTATCAAATGTAAGAGGATTCAATAAATTAGGATTTTTTGGTGGAATAATAATTTTTGCTGTACTGCTTGTGGTTATGAAAATCGTTTCATCTTTAATTATGGTATATTTACCGATGTCACTTTTCATAAGTGGAGACGGAATTAAAATCACGTTAAAGAGTATGGCTGATGTAAGCGGCACATACGGCATCGGAGGATTTTTGTTTGAGGCTATTGCTTCAGCAGGTTTATTGTTTGCAACAAATCATCTTATGTCAAAGAAAATTAATCTCAGATAAAAAGTAAAAATTAAAAAAACACACGCATAAGAGTGGGGTTGCTAAGGACATAAAAAGAGGTAATGCGGACATCCGTATTACCTCTCATTTTTTTAGCACGTATGCCTTTTGTGGTGAGTAAGTGCGCAGTTCTTTTTCGGACAGTTTAAGTGTTATTCTGCCTTGCGGCAGAGTGATATTATTATCTTGGGACAACAGTGTTATTGAATCCTTCGGATTCAGTGTTATTTTATTCGCCGCAAAACTCGCGAAGCGAATAACACTGTGCGAAGCAGAATAAAAATGCAAAGCAATAAAACTCACCGTATGGCGAATAAAACTGGCGTTGTATCCTTACGGGTACAACGCCTATTAATGCGTGTGTTTTTTTGCGTTATATCAAATGATTTATATTAAATATTATAAAACGTGGAAATTATAAACAAGAGTAGCGAATACAATAGAAACCATTGAAAGAAGCTTTATAAGAATGTTAATTGCAGGACCTGCTGTGTCTTTGAAAGGGTCACCAACTGTGTCGCCTACAACGGCTGCTTTGTGTGAGGCACTACCTTTACCACCGTGAACACCACTTTCAATATATTTCTTTGCGTTATCCCAGGCACCGCCTGAATTTGACATAAATATTGCAATCAGGAAACCGGTTGTGGTTGCACCTGCAAGAAGTCCGACAACACCTTGATATCCGAGAAGAAGTCCCACAAGAACAGGTGTTACGATTGCTACGATTGTCGGGAGAATCATTTCTTTAAGACTTGAACGTGTGCAAAGGTCAACGCAAGAAGCATAGTCAGGTTCTGATTTTCCTTCCATTAGACCTATGATTTGTTTGAACTGTCTACGAACTTCAATAACGATTGATTGTGCTGCTTTGCCGACAGAATCCATTGTAAGTGCAGCAAATACGAATGGTAAACAAGCTCCGATGAATAATCCGACAAGAACTACCGGATTCATAATGTTAAAGCTTTCTACAACTTCTCCGCCTGATTGTGCTGCAACTGATTTGATTTTGTCAATATAAGAAGCTACAAGAGCAAGAGCTGTTAATGCTGCTGAACCGATTGCAAAACCTTTACCTGTTGCTGCTGTTGTGTTTCCAAGAGAATCAAGAGCGTCAGTTCTTTTGCGGACTTCCGGATCAAGGCCTGACATTTCAGCAATACCACCTGCGTTGTCTGCAACAGGACCGTAAGCATCAGTAGCAAGAGTGATACCAAGAGTTGATAGCATACCTACTGCCGCAAGTGAAATTCCGTAAAGTCCTTTTGCACTGTCAGGGTTCATAAATGAACCACCACAAACAAAGAATGAAACGATAATACAAATACCGATTATAATTATTGGTAAAACGGTTGAAAGCATACCAAGAGATATTCCACCGATAATAATTGTTGCTGAGCCTGTATTGCTTGTGTCGGAAAGTTTTTTTGTTGGTTTAAAGGTATCTGAGGTAAAGTATTCTGTTGCTTTACCAATTAAAACACCTGCTATCAATCCGGCAAGAATTGCAAAATAGAAACGAACTTCTTTGTTGAGAATATAATATGTCAGAGGATAAGCTAAAATTCCAATGATAATTGCACTTGTGTTTGTGCCTCGGCTGAGAGCTTTAAGAAGCTGTTTCTGTGAAGCGTCTTCTTTTGTTTTAACAAGGAATGTACCTAAAATTGAAGCGAGAATACCAAGAGCTGCAAGAACAAGTGGCAAAGCCATTGCTTTAATGTTTCCGAATGCTGTGACGCCGAGGGCGGATGCAGAAATAACTGAACCGACATAGGATTCATAAAGGTCAGC
>JAFOEP010000020.1 GCA_017380115.1 Clostridia bacterium
ACACAGAATTACATACCTGACTTCAACAATTTCAATTCAATGTTTGAATTGATTTCATTTTTCAATGATGAGAAGAAATGTGAACAGTTCATTACTGCGAATAGATGGGGAAACAATGTTGTCTGTCCTTATTGTGGTCATGAACATTGCTATACTCGTACAGATGGTAGATTCAAGTGTCGTGAGTGCAATAGCAATTTCTCCTGCAAGGTAGGTACAATATTTGATAACACGAAGATTCCATTGTTGAAATGGTTCATGGCAATGTATCTCATTTCCTGTCATAAGAAAGGTGTATCAAGTGTTCAGTTATCAGTTGACATCAAAGTATCACAGAAATCAGCATGGCATATTTTACAGAAAATCAGAACTCTATTCACTCAAAATGATTCAATTGCATTGAAAGGTGATGTTGAATGTGACGAAATGTATTTGGGTGGTAGAGAAACCAATAAACATCAGAGCAAACGCACTGAGGGAACTCAGGGACGTAGTACAAAGACTAAAACACCAATTTTTGGCATGGTTGAGAGATTTGGTAATGCAGTTGTGATGCAAGTGCCTGACACAAAAGCGTCAACGCTAAAGGTGATTATAGAACAATTCATTGCAGAGGGTAGTCATATCTTCACAGATGAGTATCAAGCGTATCGTGGATTGGGAGAGAAATACACCCATTCCGTAATTCAACATGGAGCAAAGGAATTCTCGAAAGAGAATGTTAACACCAATAGTATTGAAGGCTTTTGGGGACATTTCAAGCGAATGGTATTTGGTACATATCATTTTGTGAGCAAGAGATACTTGCAGAGGTATATTGATGAAGCAGTGTATAGATGGAATACACAGGTATATGATGAGGGAGAACGATTCTCCGTGATGTTATCCAAAGCCATTGGTATCTGTAGGTATAATGATGTAAGAATGGTAGCGTAAACACGTAAAATTTAATTAATAGGATATTTATAAATAAACACATATAGTATGAAAAAGAATTTTTTAAATGAAGATGGGTCGTTTGATTTTGAAAATTTTAATCAATTAAATGAGTCTAAACAAATTCAACTCATGGAAACATGGACTCCGCAACAATGGTTAGAATATCGTATGCAAAACACCATCTCAGAAGAAGAATGTTTTACTCCTATTTTTGAATTAATAAATGAATTAGAAAATATGAAAAAGAATGGCCGCAGTATATGATATACAAGTACGAAATCAATTGTATAATTACGAAAAATCATTATGTAAATACCCAATAAGTACAAGCAGACGCAAAGTTAAAATTAGTCGGTTTCGTGTATTCTTGCAACATTTAAGTAACAATGTTTTATCGTATCCAATCTGTAATAAAAAGAAGTTGGGACAGGTGTTTAATGCAAACGTAGAACCATTTGATAGAAATCTACGACAAACTACTTATCAAGATGAATCAGGAACACAGTGGAGTATTTCATTTTTTCAAATATCTAAAAATGTTGTTAAAATATATCGATTATATCAAACAAAATATGTAAATGAAGCTTTTAAAAGATGTCAAACAATAACTCGGCTAACAGAATCTAACTTAAATAGAATTATTAAAGAGTCAATAAGATTAATTTTGGAGAACAACAATTCTTCGTATCGAGATAGAATTGGAGAATACGAGGTTGTGTATGGTAATTTATTTAGGCGAAAATTGTATGGATGCCCCGAAATGGGGGGTGTAGAAGATATTTGCTTATATTCAAATATCAAAAACGGAGGAAAAACTTATGCACTATATCGCACTTATAGTAGTCATAAATATTTCTTTACGGAGTGGATACCGCAACAAAACTCAAATCAAACTATTGAAAAAAAAGTTAAAGTTAAAGATGTCCCTAAAATCATTTTTAACCATGCCGTTTCTTTAATTCATCAGGATTAAATTGGCAAAGTTTATTAAATGCGACTTCAAAAGGCGTATTCCTAAATTTAATATCTTTAACAGCACGAGAGTTGCAAGAACTGCATATAGGAGTAATATACATCTTGTCGTTATATATAACATGCTCACCAACAATATCATCTTTATATTCATTGCATGATGGACAAAAATAGTTTTGTTGTGGAATTTTGTTATTTGTATATTCTGACCAAAATGCTTTCCAAGATTCCCACCTATAATCTTCTGACTTATATCTACTCGAACCTTCCATATGTTTCACCGAAACCTTTATTTCGGTTGCATTTTTTGCAGTATTAATGAGTTTCCTCATTTTTAATCCTTCTTCAGATGTTGTCATGTTGATATCAGTTGAACCTCGTATAATTACATTTTGGGACAAAATTAATAAAAAATAGCGTAGACTACAAAGACTACGCTATTTATTTTTCAAAATTTTGTGCCAACAAAGTTATAGTTCCCCAAAAATTTAGGAATAAAACTATGAAATAAGGCGCCGAAAAAAGGCGCCTTATTTCATAAATTCCTATTCTCTTTTACCACTTGTCAAAACAATATGTGCACCCAAATTATTATATAATAATTAATCAATAAAAAATGAAGTAAATTTGCACAACATTTATAAAATTCAGATTATGACAAAAGAGCTAACTAATCTAAAATCACATGCTTCGATGTGGATTACACAAATATTGTGGGGACTAAACCCTGCTATCACCAAAATTGTGTTTACAGCAGGATTAACGCCATTATTCGTATATGATTGCCGAATGATTGGCGCAGCACTTTTATTCTGGATAGCATCGTTTTTCACTAAGAGAGAACGTGTGGAACGCTCCGATATGCTTCACATCTTTTTTGCCTCTATGTTAGGCATTATCCTAAATCTTGGCATGTTTCTATACGGAGTTCAACTGACATCTCCGGTCAACGCATCTATCATCTCCACAATATCTCCAATTTTAACAATGTCGTTGGCAGCCCTATTTCTTCATGAACCAATAACAAAAAAGAAAAGCGGTGGTGTCATAATCGGGGGATTGGGTGCAATATTACTCATCACCAACAGTGCCCATGCTTCAGGCATATCAGGCAATATAATCGGCGACGTATTATGTATTTTAGCTCAAACATGCTATTCTTGTTACTTGGTGTTTTACAAAGGATTAACGACAAAATATAGTCCTATGACACTCATGAAATGGATGTTCACATTTTCAGCTCTGAGTTCACTACCTTTCACATACAGTGAATTTGCCAATTTCAATTTTGGCAATATCCCGGACTTGGCGATTTATGGCATTTGCTTTATAGTTATCGGTCCGACATTTATCAGCTATTTGTTGCTTCCTATCGGTCAAAAGAATCTTCGACCGACTATCATCAGTTCATACAACTATATCCAACCTGTTGTATCAACCATTGTTGCTATATCATGGGGCCTTGACAATTTTAATCTACTGAAAATTGCATCAATACTTTTGATATTCATCGGTGTATTTATGGTCAGTCGTAGCAAAAGCAGAGTTCAAATTGAATCAGAACTTGCAGAAAAAAGCAAAAAAATGATTAATTAATTTCATATCGAAACAAAATAATAAAATTTAACAACAATAAAGATTGTCATCTGCAATTAAATTATTAATTTTGCAGTCTGAAAGAAACACAACATAATAAACACATAAGATAGAAATTTAGTTATGAAAATTGAAAAGATTATTGGTCGTGAAGTTCTTGACTCACGTGGTAACCCTACAGTAGAAGTTGATGTAATCCTTGAATGTGGTGCAAAAGGACGTGCTGCAGTACCATCAGGTGCATCTACAGGCGTTAATGAAGCTCTTGAACTTCGTGATGGCGACAAAGGTCGTTATTTAGGCAAAGGCGTACAAAAAGCTGTTGCAAATGTTAATGGCCCAATCGCTGAAGCATTGGTAGGCATGAATGCACTCGATCAAATTGCTATCGACGAAGCAATGATTGCTCTTGACGGAACTGAAACAAAGTCTAAACTTGGTGCAAATGCAGTACTTGGCGTTTCTTTGGCTGTTGCTAAAGCTGCTGCTGATTATCTTGATCTTCCTCTTTACAAATATATCGGTGGTGTAAACTCTTACTCACTTCCGGTGCCAATGATGAACATCATCAACGGTGGTGCTCACTCTGACGCTCCTATCGCATTCCAAGAATTCATGATTCGCCCTGTTGGCGCATGCTGCTTTAAGGAAGGTATTCGTATGGGTACAGAAGTATTCCACAACCTTAAAAAAGTTCTTAAAGCACGTGGTCTTAGCACTGCAGTAGGTGACGAAGGTGGTTTCGCTCCAAATCTTGACGGCACTGAAGATGCTCTCAACGTAATCCTTCAAGCTATCAAAGAAGCAGGTTACGAACCAGGTAAGGACATCACTATCGCTCTCGACTGCGCTTCTTCTGAATTCTTCAAAGAAGGTAAATATGACTAC
>JAFOEP010000196.1 GCA_017380115.1 Clostridia bacterium
AAAGTTGAAGGCGGAAACAGAATCAGGCCAATCTACAATCAGACAAAAGATTTGTCAACTAAATTCATAGAAAAAACAATCAGAACAGCGCTTGATATTGCAAAAAACTCACTTGACGAAACATTACCTGATGAAATCAGAAAAGAATACAAGCTGAGTTCTCTTGTTTTTTCTCTTGAAAACATTCATTTTCCACAATCAGAATATAATCTGTATACGTCAAGAAGAAGACTTATTTTTGAGGAGCTTCTGATTTTACAACTCGGTATGATGCTGATGCGTGGAAAAAATGTCAGGAGTATCGGATATAAATTAGAAAAAGATTTTACAAGTGAATTTATTAAGTTGTTGCCGTTTGAATTGACTTCTGCTCAGAAAAGGTCAATCAATGAATGTGTTAATGATATGGCGTCGTCTTCTCCTATGAACAGATTGCTTCAGGGCGATGTTGGTTCGGGAAAAACGGTTGTAGCTGCTGCATTGATTTATAATTGTGCAAAAAACGGGATGCAGAGTGCGTTAATGGCACCGACTGAAATTCTTGCCGTTCAGCATTATAATACGATGAAGAAATTGATGCAAAACTCAGGAATAGATATAGTTTTGCTGACAGGCTCAACAAGTGCGGCGGAAAAAAGAAAAATAAAACAAAAAATAAAGGACGGCGAGACTTTTCTTGCTGTCGGCACTCATGCTCTGATTCAGAAAGATGTTGAGTTCAGAAATCTCGGACTTGTAATAACAGATGAACAACATCGTTTTGGTGTCGCACAAAGAGGAAGCCTTTTTGAAAAAGGGAAAAATCCACATACTCTTGTTATGTCCGCAACACCTATTCCGAGAACACTTGCTCTTATAATTTATGGAGACCTTGATGTGTCGGTGCTTGATGAATTGCCACCGGGACGACAACAGACAGAAACATTCAGCGTTAAAACTGCCTTGCGAATGAGAGCGATGAATTATGTCAAAAAACATGTTCAGGAAGGCTATCAGGGATATATTGTTTGTCCTCTTGTTGATGATGAGGAAAACGAAACCAATATGATGGCGGCAAAACAATATGCTGAAGAATTACAAAACAGCGTCTTTTCACAATATAATGTCGGACTTCTTCACGGCAAAATGAAACCAAAAGAAAAAGAATCTGTTATGAAGAAATTTGTTGACGGAGAAATTGAAATTCTTGTGTCAACAACCGTAATTGAAGTTGGCGTTGATGTACCAAATGCAGTTATAATTGTAATTGAAAACGCAGAACGTTTTGGATTGTCACAACTTCATCAGTTGAGGGGAAGAGTCGGACGAGGAAATATAAAATCAACCTGTATTCTTATTTCTGACTCACAAAACGAAGAAACCCAGGCAAGACTGAATGTTATGTGCAGGACAACAGACGGATTTGAAGTTGCAGATGAGGATTTAAAACTCAGGGGACCGGGAGACTTTTTCGGGTCAAGACAACATGGGTTGCCTGAACTTAAAATTGCAGGACTTATGAGTGACGCAAAGACTATGCGTGAAGCTCAGAAAACAGCCAGAAAAATTCTTGACGAAGACCCACAGCTGATTTCAGAAAAAAATAAAAAACTAAAAGATTCGGTTATGAAGCTTTTTGATGGTGCTGGAGCAGAAGAACTCGGATTAAAATCTATATTAAATGAGGAAAACAAAAAATGAAAAAAATTGCAAGTTTTACAATTGACCACACGATTCTGCCAAAAGGTATTTATTTGTCAAGGGTTGACGGTGACGTTGATACATTTGATATCAGAATGAGAAAACCAAACGTTGAACAGGTGCTTACAAACGGGTCAATTCACACAATAGAACATCTTTTTGCAACATATGTCAGGAACACAGAATATTCAGACAACATCATTTATTTCGGGCCTATGGGTTGCAGGACAGGATGCTATTTTCTGACAAGAAATCTTGAAAAAAGTATAGTTGTAAATCTGATAAAAGAAGCATTTGATTTTATTGCATCTTATGAGGGTGAAATTCCGGGATCAAGTGAAATAGAATGCGGAAACTATCGTGATCACGATTTGAAACAGGCAAAAGAAGATGCAAAAGATATGTGTATCGTTTTGAAAAATTGGAACGAAGATATGTTAAAATATCCAACAAAAGAATAATTTTATTTCTAATAAAAAAAGGTGTGATTTATCAAATCACACCTTTTTTGCGTTTTCAAGAAGAATTTCTTTCTCGTTTTTTATTTCATTTTTTAAAACTTTTTTCAACAGACAATCAAACTTTTCTCCGATTTCTTTTCCACTGTATCCGAGCTGTTTCAGATCATTGCCGTTAATTTTCAAATCTTTTATGCTGACACAAATATTTTTTTCTTCCAATTCGTTTAATTTTAAAATAAACTCATCACAAAGAGAAATTCTGTCAAGATATTTGTTGTTCTGACCTTTGATATCTGCCCGTGAAATTTTGTCAAGTTTTCTGAGAAAATCATAACCAAATTCTGAAATGTATAATGGCAACTCATCAATATTGTTGTAAAGCCTGTCGTCGTGATGAATAATAAGATTTACAACTTCATAAGATGTTTTGTTGTCAAACTTTAAATTTTTCAAAATTGCTTTTGCCATTTCTCCACTTTTTTTTGCGTGAGTTTTGAAATGGTCAACGCCGTTGTCATCTGTTGTTTTAGCAACAGGTTTAGCAATATCATGAAGCAACATAACAAGCCTCAGCTCTTTGTCAGCTTCAACTTCTTTTACGCTATGACATATATGGTCCCATACGTTATAAATATGATATTTACAATTTTGCGAAGTTTCTTTTGTTGGCTTTAATTCAGGAATAATAGTAAAAATAATATCACTGTATTTTTGCAACACATCAAAAGCGTTTTTTCCTACAAGAAGTTTTTCAAGTTCAAGTCGTATTCTCTCGCAAGAGACATTTTTTATCAGCAATTTTTTGTCGTGGATAGCATCTGAAGTTTTCTCTTCAATTTCAAAGTCAAGTACGGATGAAAAACGAATTGCACGAATAATTCTCAAAGCATCTTCGTCGAAACGTTCTTTTGCATCACCAACGCAACGGATAATTTTATTTTTAATGTCATCTATTCCTCCAAACGGGTCAACGATACCTTCGTTGTCGTTATACGCAATAGAGTTGATAGTAAAATCTCTTCTTGCAAGGTCCTCTTTAATTTCATCAATAAAAACGACCTTGTCGGGATGACGGTTGTCACAATAACTACCCTCTGTTCTGAAAGTGGTGATTTCAACAGGATTTTTATCAATAACAACACAAACTGTTCCGTGTTTTAATCCGGTGAGAACAGTTTTATAATCTTTGAAACATTCAATAGTTTGCTCAGGGAGGGCAGATGTTGTAACATCCCAGTCATAGGGATTTCTGTTCAAAAAACTGTCCCTCACGCAACCGCCGACAATATATGCTTTATGTCCGTTGCTGTTGAGAATGTCAATTATTTTTGATATGTGGGGAGGTAATTTAATTTTAAGATTATCCATAATTCACCTCATACTTCTATATTTACAATTTTATCACAATATCGTATAATGTTCAATATACGGGAGGTAGAATTTATGAACATCCAGATATACGGCACTAACAAGTGCTTTGAAACAAAAAAGGCACAACGCTATTTTAAAGAAAGAAGAATCAAGTTTCAGTTTGTTGATATTTTAAAATATCCGATGAGTGAAGGTGAATTCAGAAACATAAAACAAGCCTTGAAATTGCCTATTAAAGAAATGATAAATGAAAAATCAAAGGACTATGAAAAATCTTTTATTGCTTACCTTGCAAACGAAGATGATATTGAAGATAAGCTTTTTGAAAATCAGTCACTTTTTATAACGCCAATAGTAAGAAACGGAAAACAAGCGACTATCGGCTTCAAGGCTGATGTTTGGAAAGGGTGGGAATGATGGAGATAAAATTAGGAAAATACAGGCATTTTAAAGGGAATGAATATGAAGTGGTTGCAGTTGCAAAACACAGCGAAAACCTTGAAGAAATGGTGGTTTACAGGTCGTTAAAGGACAAAAATGAATATTGGGTACGACCTGCTTCAATGTGGAATGAAACGGTTTTTTGCAATAAAAAGGAATATAAACGTTTTGAATACATCGGCTGAAGCTGTTGCACCACAATATATTGATTAAAAATAAGATTAAATTACAAAATAATGACAATTTTTGCTAAAATATGTTACAAAAAAGTAACAAAAAGGTTGCAATTTTTAAATAAGTATGATATAATTTCTTTATTCTCATGTCAGACAATGAAAAAAGTAATGTAATTTTGCTTTTTTTCGTCAAAACGGAGGTAAAGAATGAAAAAGGTTTTAAGAAGAATTTTAGCATTTGTGTTGATGTTAGCAACTGTTATTTCAACTTTTTCTGCAGTTGCGTATGCGTTACCTGAATTCAGCGATGAATACGGGGAATTTCTTGACAAACTCGGATATTACGAATCAAGAAACACATATAACATCAAAAATTCATATGGATATATGGGCAGATGGCAGATGGGACACATGGCGCTGATTGACATCGGGTTTATGACAAACAGCACAACATATTCTGCAACAGCTGCTAAATTCGGGGTGTACAGTGACGAAGATTTCCTCAATTCTCCGGAAGCACAGGATTATTGTATTCAGCTTTATGACAAGAAGCTTGTCAAATATATTGAATATTTTGGTGATCAGAAATACATCGGACAAACAATGTGGAATATCAAAATCACATTGTCGGGACTTGTTGCCGCTGCACATCTTGTAGGTGCAGGTGGACTTCACCAGATGCTCAAAACGGGTGAAATCGCAACAGATGCAAACGGATCAAAAGCGACATTCTATCTTGAAAATCTTGCCGGTTATGATATTGCGAAATCAATCGGCACCTCAATTGTTGATTCTACTTTGGAGGAAAGTACTCCACAAAAAACAGAATCTACAATCCATTTTTATGAAAATTACAGTGGTATAAACTATATGACCGGAACAGATTTTTCTTCATCGGTCAATTCGTCAGTGCTTAAAGTCAGAGATGCAAGTGTATACAGCCTCAGCATTGACAAAACGAACACATACAACAACGAAAACAGTCTTAAAATTGTGGGAACTTCTGCCGGCTCAACATCCTCAAAGGACCTTGCGTGGACAACACAGACAAATAAATCTATAAATGAAGGCTATGTGGGTGACAACAAAATAATGACATTGTCATTCTATGCAAAAGCAAATGTTTCCGGCGCAAAAATGTATTGGCGTTTTGGATATTCTACCAGGACTTATTCTGTCAGTCTTTCGACTCAATGGCAAAAATATTCTATAAAAATGACAAAAGAAAATACAGACGGAAATGTACTTCATCCATACTTTGACAAAGCGGGTACGTTTTATATAAATCAGGTGGTTTTGGTTGACGACTCAACGGCAGCATCTGTTTCAAGGCCTGAATCAAAAACATCTGCGCTCAAAGATTCTACATTTACAATCGGAAAAACATATTCGTCCTTGCCGACACCGACAAGAAGTGGTTATGTTTTTGATGGATGGTACACTCAAAAAGTTGGTGGAATAAAAATCACAACATCAACAACTGTTTTTGAAAATGATATAAATGTTTTTGCTCATTGGACAAGAATCAAAAACTATCAACCATCTAAAATTTCCTCATACAACGGACATTATTACAGCGTTTTTAATGATGATGTAACGTGGGAGGAAGCAGAGACTTTCTGCGAAAAAATGGGTGGACATCTTGTCACAATCAGCGACAGTGAGGAAAATGCCTTTGTTCAGTCTCTCATTTCTTCACAGGAAAAGGGATTGTATTGGATTGGATTGACTTCAAAAAGCGGTAGCTGGAAATGGGTGAACGGTGAAAGCTATAATTATAAAAATTGGGCACCAAATCAGCCGAGTGGCGGAAGTGAATATTATGCAGAAATATATTCACGAACATTCAATGACGCCAACGCGGGAACATGGAATGATCTGAGTGGAATTTCACCGGATATCAGCTATTACAGCGTTAAAAACACAGGATACATCTGTGAATTTGACCCCGACGAGATTTCTGTTGCAAAATGTGGTTATTATGACGGTAGCCTTTACAAAGTTTTTGACTCACAGATAAGTTGGGAAAATGCAAACAGTTATGCTAAAAACAGTGGTGGACATCTTGTAACAATTGGCAGTTCAGGTGAAAGCTCATATATCAACTCTCTTGTTAAAGAGGGAGAAATGAACTCATATTGGATTGGTCTTGCAGACAGGAATGCAACGAAGAATTATCAGTGGGTGACCGGAGAAAGCCTCAGCTACACAAATTGGTCGAGTGGCAATCCGAGTTATTCTTCAAACATTGAGCATTATGTTGAATTGAGCAAGGACCTTAATTGGAACGACGTTAAAAATATCGGTAGAGATACATATAAAACAGGGTTTATTGTTGAATATGAAAACAAGACTGTAAACCTTCAATCCTTATCAATTGTATCAAAACCAACAAAGCTTACTTATATTCAAGGTGAAAGCCTTGATCTGACCGGACTTGTTGTAAGGGCTAATTATGATTACAACATCAGAGAAGAAGTTAAAGATTATACTGTAAGTGGATATGATAAAAATACATTGGGCACACAGACTATCACTATCACTTATGGTGGAAAAACCACAAAATTCAATGTTGAGGTTCTGGCAGAAACTATTCCTGTGACAGGAATTTTCCTCAACAAAGATGAAGTTAAATTGACAACAAATGAGAAATATGAATTGACTGCAACTGTGACGCCGTCAAATGCAAGTGATACTTCATTTAAGTGGTATTCAAGCAACAATTCCGTTGTCAGCGTTTCAGACGGTATGTTGACTGCTAATGCAGTTGGTACAGCGCAGATTACAGTTAAAACAAATGATGGTTCATTCACAGACGTTTGTATTGTGACTGTTACTGCACCGAAAACATTACCAAAATCACTTTCTCTTGTCAGCAAACCGAGCAAGTTGTATTATGAACTTGGAGAAGAATTTGATCCGACAGGAATGAAAGTCAACGTAAAATACACAGATTCATCTTTAAAAGATGTTACGGATTTATGTGTGGTTACAGGTTTTGATTCTTCTGAATCTTCTCAGCAAAAAGTTACTCTTACATATACAGAAAATGGTGTAAGTGTCAGCGTACAGTTTACAGTGTTTATTGACAGACAGGTAAAAAATCTTTATGTAACTTCAAAACCTGAAAAAACTGTGTATGTAATGGGTGAACATTTTGAAAGAAACGGTATGGTTGTTGTTGCAACATTTACTGACGGAACATCAAAAGAAGTTACTTCTGCAATCAGCACAAGCGGATTTGATTCAACATCTTCGGGTGTTCATCAGATAACTGTTTCTTATACATATCACGACAAAACAGTTTCAACATATTTCAGCATCACAATGAAACCGAAACTGACGGGAATTGTTGTCACTTCCAAGCCGACAAAAATTGTTTATATTATGGGCGAACAATTCCAGAAAGACGGAATGGTTATAACGGCAAAATTCAGCGACGGAACAACAAGGGACGTAACTTCGTCGTGCAAAACATCGGGTTACGATTGTATGTCACCGGGGGTTAAAACCATTACAGCAACATATTCATACGCAACCCAGACATTTTCAAAAACTTTCAGTATAGTTATGATGGCTAGACTTCAAAGTATTGCGATTGAATCTAAACCGAAAAAACTCAGTTATGATATCGGGGAAAATTTTGACTCTGACGGAATGATTATAAAAGCAACTTTCTCTGACGGCTCAACCAAAGACATCACAAACAAATGCTCTGTGAGTGGATTTG
>JAFOEP010000197.1 GCA_017380115.1 Clostridia bacterium
ACACATTGATGTGTTGCCCGATTTTGTTGAAAACAGCAGATATTCAATTAAAGGTAAAATTGAAAAATCTGTTGCAATTTTTCTTGCCACAACACGTGACACAAAAACAATAATCCAAAAAGAAGAAATTGAAGATTATATCTGGCTGGAATATCTTAACGCATTAAAAGCGTTGAAGTTTCCGAACGATAAAGTAATTCTTGAAAAAGCCGAAAAGTATCTCAATGAAATAGAAACTTGATTTTGAAAGAAAGGAATCGATTTTAATCGGGGGTAATTCAGGATGGCAGAGAGTTTGGCCAATTGGTTTGTCGACGTTTTTCGTGAAAAAATATCCGAAGAATGGATCATATTTATTATTTCTTTGTTTCCGATACTTGAACTGCGTGGAGGATTGATTGCGGCCGGGTTGCTCGGAGTTCCATGGGCAAAAGCGTTCGCAATATGTTTTGTTGGAAATATGCTCCCCGTACCATTTATTCTTTTGTTTATCAGGAAAATTTTTGAAGTTATGAAACGTTCAAAAGCTTTTGAAAAAATAGTCATTAAAATGGAAAAGAAAGCAGAAAAAAACGGCGAGAAAGTCAAGAAATATGAACTTCTCGGATTGTTTATTCTTGTTGCGATACCGCTTCCGGGAACAGGTGCATGGACAGGCGCACTTGTTGCAGCATTAATGGATATCAGGCTCAAAAAAAGTATTCCTGCAATAGCACTGGGCGTTATTGTGGCAGGACTTATTGTCAGTGCTCTTATGTATGGGATTGTAGGATCGATTATCGGAAGATAAAATTCAAGGGTGACTTTAATGGATGTAAAAACCGTTGTTAAAAATGTAATTAAAAAAATATTCAGAATAATTTTTGAAACTATTCTGAAAATATCAGCTGTAATTTTCAAACTCTTTCCGTTAAAAGAAAGAGTATGTTTTTATTCAATCAGAAACAACGACAGTCTTTTGGAAAACGCACAAAGTGTATATGATAAACTTGATTGCGAAAAAATAGTGTTGGCAAATATGTTGCCGCATTCACATCTGCTGATATTTAAAATTTATTTTTATCTTCTGACAAGCAAGGTTATTGTGACAGATGACTATTTGAAATATCTGCGTTATATTACTCTTAGAAAAGAACAAAAAGTTGTGCAGATCTGGCACGCTTGTGGCGCATTTAAAAAATTCGGACTTGATGCTCCTTTGAAAATGAAAAGGGAAGATGAGGCAAGGACTCATTCAAGATATGATGCTGTTTGCGTAAGCTCAGAGTATGTAAAAGATTATTATTGCTCTGCGTTTGGTATAAGCAAAGACAAGATATTTGCAACAGGTGTAGCAAGGACAGATAAGCTTTTTGACAAAGAGTATATTGAAAAAACGAAAGAAAAAATTAAAGAAAAATATAATTTTTTCAATGGTAAAAAAATATATCTTTATACACCGACATTTCGTGAAAAAAATAATCAATATATAAAGTTTGACACAAAAATTGATTTTAAAAAATTGTCCGATAGTCTGAATGATGATGAAGTTTTTGTGGTTAAACGTCACCCGGTGATGAAAGAACCGTATTTTGAAAACAACGAGTTTGAAAAAATATACGATCTGACAAATGAATCTGTTTTGGATTTGATGATTGTTGCAGATACCGTTGTGACTGACTACTCGTCAGTGATTTTTGAAGCAGTTTTGCTTGGCAAAAAAATACTGTTTTATTGCCCGGACTTTGAGGAATATGACAGAAGCTTTTATATCAGCTATCCCGATGAGCTTCCCGGAAATGTTGTCAAAGAAAGCTCAGAACTTCTTCAGGAAATCAGAAATTCTCAGATTGACAGTAAAACAGAAACATTCAAAAACAAGGAGCTGTTTTCTTGTGATGGACATAGTGCTGAAAAGACTGCAAAACTGATAATTGAATTTTTAAAGTAAATTTAATAAAAAAGTATTGACATTTGATAAACATAATAGTATAATAGCTTTTGCGCAATGGGGATTTGTGTAATGGTAGCACGACAGACTCTGACTCTGTTTGTCTGGGTTCGAATCCTTGATCCCCAGCCAAAGAAACCACATTTGTCTGAGACAAGTGTGGTTTTTTATTTTTTATCAGGTATGAAATCTTATTTCTAAATGCAACAAATCAAATAAAATAAAATATATTTGATATAATAAAATTGAAGGTGATATTATGGCAAAAAACGAATATATATCATTGACAAATGCAAAGGGTTGTTGTATAATATCAGCGTGTAAAAATTTGAAAGGAGAATGGTTATGATAAACTATTCACATGAAGTTGAACAGATGTGCATTGTAGCTAAAGGCCCTCATCATGGTCCGGCACCTATTCCGGAAGAAGGTAAATGGGTTCAGGCTCGTGAAATCAAAGATATTTCCGCTTACACTCACGGTGTGGGCTGGTGTGCTCCACAGCAGGGTGCTTGTAAATTGTCTTTGAACGTTAAAGATGGTATTATTGAAGAAGCTCTTGTTGAAACAATTGGTTGTTCAGGAATGACTCACTCAGCAGCTATGGCAGCTGAAATTCTTCCGGGCAAAACAATTCTTGAAGCTCTCAACACAGACCTTGTTTGTGACGCTATAAATACAGCAATGCGTGAATTGTTTCTCCAGATCGTATACGGACGTTCTCAGTCTGCATTTTCTGATGACGGTCTTGTTATCGGTGCAGGTATGGAAGACCTTGGTAAAGGTTATCGTTCAATGGTTGGTACAATGTACGGAACAAAAGATAAAGGTGTAAGATACCTCGAAATGACAGAAGGTTATTGCACAAAAATGGCTCTTGATGAAAACGATGAAGTTATCGGTTACGAATTCATCTCTCTTGGAAAAATGACTGATTTCATCAAAAAAGGTCTTGAACCAAATGAAGCATACGAAAAATCTATCGGACATTACGGCAGATTTACAAAAGAAGACGGCGCAGTCAAATATATTGACCCGCGTAAAGAATAAGGAGGTAAGGAAATGGCACTTTTTGAAGGTTATGAAAGACGTGAGGAAAAAATACTCGGCGTTTTGAAAAACTATGGTATCTCCTCTATTGATGAATGTAAAGAAATTTGCGACAAAAATGGCATTGACCCATATACTATTGTTCAGGAAACACAGCCAATCTGCTTTGAAAATGCTAAATGGGCATACACAGTTGGTTCAGCAATTGCTTTCAAAGAAGCTGAACGCACAGGCGACAAAAGCGCTGCTGCAGCTGCTGCAAATATAGGCATAGGACTTCAGGCATTTTGTATCAACGGCTCTGTTGCAGAAAACCGTAAAGTTGGTCTTGGCCACGGAAACCTCGGTAAAATGCTCCTTTCAGAAGAAACAGAATGTTTCTGCTTCCTTGCAGGTCACGAATCTTTTGCTGCTGCAGAAGGTGCAATCAAAATTGCTCTCAACGCAAACAAAGTTCGTGTTAAACCTCTCAGAGTTATTCTTAATGGTCTTGGAAAAGACGCTGCTCAGATTATTTCAAGAATCAACGGCTTCACATATGTTGAAACATCTTTCGACCCATACAAAGAAGAAGTTACAACAGTATTTGAAAAAGCATATTCAAACGGACCTCGTGCTGACGTAAAATGTTACGGTGCAGACAATGTTCCGGAAGGCGTTGCAATTATGAAGAAAGAAAATGTTGGCGTTTCAATCACAGGTAACTCAACAAACCCAACAAGATTCCAGCATCCTGTTGCAGGCACATATAAAAAATGGTGCGTTGAAAACGGCGTAAGCTATTTCTCAGTTGCATCAGGTGGTGGTACAGGACGTACACTTCATCCTGACAATATGGGAGCAGGTCCTTCTTCATATGGTATGACAGATACAATGGGAAGAATGCACTCTGACGCACAGTTTGCAGGTTCTTCATCAGTTCCGGCTCACGTTGAAATGATGGGACTCATCGGTATGGGTAACAACCCGATGGTTGGTGCAACAGTTGCTTGCGCAGTTGCAGTTGAAGAAGCTTTGAAATAAAAAACATTGTCTTTTTTAATTGAAAAGCAAAACAAATTAAAAATTTATCACCCGATATTCTTTGCAACATCGGGTGATTTTTTGTGCCCGTCTTTAATTGACGGAAGCTGACAATCGTGATATACTCTATTTATTGATCAAATGAATATTGTTGTTTCATTGTTTTGCCGGGCGTAACCATAATGTTATGTTTGGTGATAAATTGGAGGTTATTATGGAATTTGGTGGATTTCAAAAATTAACAGTACTTGACTACCCTGAACACGTTGCCTGTATTTTGTTTACAAAAGGCTGTAATTTCCGATGCCCTTTTTGCCATAATGCTGTTTTGGTTGAAAACAAAACCGAAGAAACTTATTCAGAAGAAGAAATCCTTTCTTTTTTAAATAAACGCAAAGGGGTTTTAGACGGAGTAGATATTACCGGTGGTGAACCGTTGATGCATAAAGATATCGGGGAATTCCTGAAAAAAGTCAAAGCTTTGGGTTATGACATAAAAATTGACACAAACGGATGTTATCCCGAAAGATTAAAAAAATTGGTCGGGGAGGGTCTTGTTGACTATGTGGCAATGGATATCAAAAATACTCCCGAAAAATATGCTATGACTGCGGGTGTTAAGGTGCCTCTTGAAAAAATTGAAGAAAGTATTGACTTTCTGATGTCAGATGCAGTTGATTATGAGTTTCGCACTACGGTCACAAAAGAATTTCACACACCACAAGATATAGAGAAAATTGCAAAACGTATTTCCGGCGCAAAAAGATACTTTATACAGAACTTTATTGACTCCGGAAACATACTGGGAGCCGATTTAAGCCCTGTTTTGGGCGAAATTTTGGCAGAAATGACAACACTTTCTCAAAGATTTGTTGAAAATGCCAAAAATAGATAAATCCCAATATATTGTGTTTTGATCCGTTGACAAGCCACAATATGTATGATATAATGTTCTCAATTCGATATCGGGAGGTTTAAGTTATGTATAACGTAATTAAAAGAGATGGAAAAATAGTTGACTTTGATATTTCAAAAATAAGTACGGCTATATACCAAGCTTTTGATGCTTGTCAAAAACAATATAATAACGACATTATTGACTTTTTGGCATTAAAGGTAACAGCCGAATTTGAACCAAAAATTGAAAATGGCCACATTGAAGTGGAACACATCCAGGATAGTGTTGAATCTGTTCTTATTAAAGCGGGTTATGACGATGTTGCTAAGGCATATATTATATATCGTCGCCAGAGAGAAAAAATCCGTAACATCAACGCTACAATGGTTGACTATAAAGATATCGTAAACAACTATTTGAAAATCAATGACTGGCGAGTAAAAGAAAATTCAACAGTAACATATTCTGTTGGAGGACTTATTCTCAGCAACTCAGGAGCAATCACAGCAAACTATTGGCTTTCAGAAATTTATGATGAAGAAATTGGCAATGCACATCGCAATGCAGACCTTCATATCCATGACCTTTCTATGCTTACAGGCTACTGTGCAGGTTGGAGCTTAAAGCAACTCATTCAGGAAGGACTTGGTGGAGTTCCTGGAAAGATTACTTCTGCACCTGCATCACACTTGTCAACGCTTTGCAACCAGATGGTAAATTTCCTTGGTATTATGCAAAACGAGTGGGCAGGCGCACAGGCATTTTCTTCATTTGATACTTACCTTGCACCTTTTGTCAAAGCAGATAATCTCAGCTATAAAGAGGTAAAACAGTGCATACAGTCGTTTATCTATGGTGTAAACACTCCTTCACGCTGGGGAACACAGTCACCATTTACAAACATTACTCTTGACTGGACCGTACCAAATGACCTTGCTGAGCTTAACGCAATCGTTGGCGGCAAGGAGATGGATTTCAAATATAAAGACTGCAAAAAAGAAATGGATATGGTAAACAAAGCGTTTATCGAAATTATGATCGAGGGTGACGCTAACGGCAGAGGATTCCAATATCCTATTCCGACATATTCAATCACAAGCAATTTTGACTGGTCTGAAACAGAAAACAACCGTTTGCTTTTTGAAATGACAGCAAAATACGGTACACCTTATTTCTCAAACTATATCAACAGCGATATGGAACCAAGCGATGTCAGAAGTATGTGCTGTCGTTTGCGTCTTGATCTTCGTGAATTGAGAAAGAAATCAGGTGGTTTCTTCGGAAGCGGTGAATCAACAGGTTCTGTTGGCGTTGTTACAATCAATATGCCGAGAATTGCATATCTTGCAGAAGACGAGACAGAATTTTATAAACGCTTAGATCATATGATGGATATTGCTGCACGTTCATTGAAAGTCAAGAGAACAGTTATCAGCAGACTTCTTGAATCAGGACTTTATCCATATACAAAACGTTATCTGGGTTCATTTGACAACCACTTCTCAACAATTGGTCTTGTTGGTATGAATGAAGCTTGTCTCAACGCAAAATGGATCAAGGCTGATCTGACAAATGAGAACGCACAGAAATTCACACAGGAAGTATTGAACCATATGCGTGAAAGACTTTCTGATTATCAGGAAGAATATGGCGATCTTTATAACCTCGAAGCAACACCGGCTGAATCAACAGCATATCGTCTTTCAAAACATGACCTGAAGCATTATCCGAAAATTATCACAGCAGGAGACAAGGAAAAACCGTACTACACAAACAGTTCACACTTGCCTGTTGGTTATACAGAAGATATTTTCACAGCATTGGATATTCAGGACGAGCTTCAGACACTTTATACATCAGGAACAGTATTCCACGCATTTTTGGGCGAAAAACTTCCTGATTGGAAAGCAGCGGCAAACCTTGTCAGAAAAATTGCTGAAAACTATCGTTTGCCATACTATACTCTTTCACCGACATATTCTGTATGTAAGAACCACGGATATATTTCCGGTGAAGAAGAAACTTGCCCTGAATGTGGAGAAACAACAGAAGTTTATAGCCGTATCACAGGATATTATCGTCCTATTCAGAACTGGAATGACGGAAAGAGTCAGGAATATTCTGAAAGAAAGGTTTATAACATTGAAAACTCACATTTGAAAGAATCAAACAAAGTTGAAAAAGTAGAAGAAAAATGTGACGAATGTGTTGATTCTGCTGACGGAAACTTCCTCTTTACAACGGCAACTTGTCCTAATTGTAAGATGGCAGCAACTTTGCTTGACAAGGCAGGAGTTTCATATCAGAAATTGTTGGCTGATGAAAACAGAGAATTGGTAGAAGAGTTTGACATCAAACAGGCACCTACACTTGTAAGTGTTAAAAATGGTCTTGCTACTAAATTAACAGGCGTTTCAGACATCAAAAAGTTCTTGAAGGCGTGAGAATATGAATTTATATGATATTATAATTGTTGGCGGTGGTCCTGCGGGACTTACCGCCGCTGTATATGCTCTGCGTGCAAATAAAAAAGTGCTTGTCATAGAAAAAGGTACTTTTGGCGGACAGATTACATCATCTCCGAAGGTAGAAAATATACCCGGTTTTATAAGTGTAACAGGAAACGAATTTGCCGAAAAACTTATTGAACAGGCAATGAATCTTGGAGCAGATGTTGAGTGCTGCGAGGCAACAGAGATAATAAATGATGAAATCAAAACCGTTAAAACTGATGAAGGGGATTTCCTTGGGAAATCCGTAATTATCGCAACGGGCACAAAACACAGGTTGTTAGGTATTGACAGAGAAGAAGAATTTATCGGAAACGGAATTTCTTTCTGCGCTGTTTGTGACGGAGCGTTTTATGAAGGAAAAACGGTGGCTGTAATTGGTGGAGGAAACTCTGCTTTGCAGGAGGCAATACTTCTTTCAGACAACTGCAAAAAAGTTTATGTTGTTCAGAATCTTGATTATCTCACAGGTGAGAAAAAATTGGCTGAACAGTTAGAAAACAAGGAAAACGTTGAAATTATAACAGGCGTTGTGGTCAAGAGTCTTGTTGCAGATAGCGATATTAAAGGTATTGTAATTGAGAAACAAGCAACAGGCGAAGAAATGACAATTGATATTGACGGAATGTTTACTGCTATCGGGCTTATTCCCCAAAATGAAATATTCTCATCAGTTGTTGATTTGAATGACTATGGTTATGTTGATTCAGATGAAAGTTGTCTGACTTCCGGAA
>JAFOEP010000198.1 GCA_017380115.1 Clostridia bacterium
CAATAGCACTTGTCGTAAGTTGCATTTTAGGAAAATAAGATGCATTTTTTGCTATATGAAATACATTCCAAGCAAGCACATCACAGTTTTTGTTCCCCCCGGGAAGCTACGTATCATTGACACGCAGTGCTTTTAGTGCATAGGAATTTTCTATGCACTAAAAAAATTCCCAACTAAATACTTTTAGTTGAGAATATCAGTCTCAGCTCGTTTTTCAGAGATTATGTTTATATACCACTTGGAGGAAACAGACGTTTTCAGTTGAGAAATATGTTTGTAGTCTGGGTGATGACAGGATTCTGGCACGGAGCAAGCTGGAACTTTATAATATGGGGCTTTTACTATTTTGTTCTTCTTGCAGCAGAAAAATATATTTTTAAAAACAAACTCCAAAAATCTCCTAAAATAATCGGGCATATCTATACAATATTTTTTGTTCTGATTGGTTGGGTGTTTTTCTACTTTGAAGATTTGTCACAGATTTCATCAATGTTCAAAACAATGTTTGGATTCGGACAAACAGCTGTAAACACTTCTGACTATGTTGTTTTGAAAAATAATATTATACTCTTTGCTGTGTGTATTCTTGTATCCTTGCCGATTGGAAAATTTATAGGCAAAATCAAAAACAAACTCTTAAACGGAGTAAGCGGAACAATATTTGTTTCGTTTGCAAGTGTGGCCTATCAGGTTGCCATGTTGGCTGTCAGCATATCATGTCTTGTCGGCTCAACATATAATCCGTTTTTGTATTTCAGATTTTGAGGGAGGCGGATATTATGAATGATAGTAACGACTTTTTCAAAGACGAATACAATGTTGAAATGTTTGAAAATCCTAAGGATATTGAAAAAAATAATATTGAAAGAATCAGAAACGAAAAAGAAAAAAGATTGTATAGAAAGTTGATAAGCGCACTTTCAATTTTTCTTTTTCTTGGAATTCTTTTGTTCTTTTTGTTTTTAAGTATTATAGACAAAGACCAACTTGTGTCGGAAAGCGAAAAGAGAACTCTGGCGCAAAGACCTGAGTTTTCTGTGTCACAACTGTTTCTTGGGGAATGGACAACTGATTATGAAAACTATTATTCTGACAATTTTCCATTCAGAGACGTTTTTATTTCTGTGAGCAAAAAACTTGAGACATTATTAACAAGATTTTCATTGGGTGAAAACGGAAGCGTAATTGTTAAGGTTGAAAAAGACGAGAACGATTTTGCCGGAGAAAAACTGACGAGCGAAGAAGATGTTGACGGCACAAAACAAACGACAACAAAACCGACAACAACTCAAAAAACAACGATTCTCGCTGAAAATAATGCAGAATATGCAGACGATAAAGACGCCGTTGTCACAAGCTCGATTCTGATTGCAAATAAACGTGCGATGGAATTGTTCGGATATAATCAATCAATACTCAGCAAATATGCATCACTTGTGAACAATATTGCAAAAAGTGTCGGGAACAACGCAAATGTTTATTCTTTGATTGCACCGACATCTATTGAGTTTTATGGTACAAAGCAATATCGGACAGGCTCACATTCTCAGAGAGATGCAATTGAAAAAATTTACGGTATGCTTGACAGCAATGTAAAAACTGTTGACGCTTATTCGGTTTTGGCTAAAAACACTGACAAATATATTTATTTTAAAACTGACCATCATTGGACAGCAAGAGGAGCATATTGTGCATACACAGCTTTCTGTAACAAGAAGAATATTGTGCCGAAAGCGCTTGAAGATTATGCAGACCAAGGCAGAATACCGGGAGATTTTCTCGGAACCTTATATGCACAGACGAAATCAGAAGTACTTGCGAAAAATCCTGACTATGTTGAGTTTTTCAAGCCTGAAAACGTGGAAGGAAAAATTTACAGCAGTCCGGAAATGACAGACCCTATGAATTTCTATGTGGTTGCAAGAAATGTTAATTCTTCAAACAAATATCTTGCGTTTATTGCAGGAGACCAACCACTTGAAAAAATAACAACACAAAATAAAAACGATAAAAAAATAATAGTTCTCAAAGAATCTTACGGAAACGCATTTGTGCCGTTTTTGTGTAACGATTATGAGGAAATTTATGTTCTCGACCCGAGAAAACTTACGTTCAATCTTAACGATTTTGTCGTCAAAAATTCAATTGATGATGTGTTGTTGATAAATTATGCATTCGGTATGTCAAACCCGATTTATACAAAAGCTTTGGGCGAAATGGTAAAATGAACAGAGGAGCAAAATGCAATTTGTAATTTTAGATCTTGAATGGAACAATGTTTACGGCAAAAAGATCAAAGGATTCTTTAATGAAATTATAGAAATCGGTGCCGTAAAACTTGATGAAAAATTAAACATTTGCGATGAGTTCACTTGTCTTATCAATGCGCAGGTCGGAAAAACATTGCGATCAAACACGAAAGAAATAACCCATTTAACAAACGAGGATCTGAAAAAGGGAATAGCCTTTTCGAAGGCGGCTTCGATGTTTAAAAAATGGCTTGATAATGACGAGGACACAATTATAATGTCATGGGGTGACGGTGACATCAGAACGCTCGTTGACAACTGCAAATATTTTGGCTGCGGAGAAACTATACCGTTTTTAAATAAATATGCAGACTTGCAGAAATATTTTCAGAGAATGGTAAAGTCAGAAAACAAACAACAAATCGGATTAAAAAATGCAGCTGAAATGGTGGGGATAAACAGTGAGAATATGTCTTTCCACCGTGCACTTGATGATAGCAGAGTTTCTGCGTTGTGCTTCAAAAAAGTTTATGACGAAAAAATTTTAAAAGAATATATATATGAATGTAATGATGATTTTTATAAAAGACTCAGATATAAAGTCAAAGTCATCAGCTTCATAAAAAATCCACTTGTGGACAAAAGTTATCTTACTTATAAATGTGAGAAATGTGGCGGTAAAGCTAAGCAATTGACAAATTGGAAATATTCAAATCAATATTTTTGCTCGAATTATTATTGCCCTAAATGTGACTATGGCGTAAAAGTGATGGTGCGTTTCAGGAAAATGTATGATTCAACAGAAATTAAAAAAATAATAAAACCTCTTTTGAAAATTGAAGAACCAATTGAAAAAGCAGCAGAAAAATCAGGAGAATGAAATATGGCAAGATTTAAACCTTTAAAAGCAATCAGACCAAAACCGGAATATGTTGCACAGGTGGCAGCATTACCGTATGACGTAATGAACAGTGAAGAAGCAAGAAAGAAAGTTGTAGGAAACAAATATTCATTTTTGCACGTTGACAAGGCAGAAATTGATTTGCCCAGAGAAATTGATATGTATGATGACGCTGTTTATCAGAAAGCATGTGAAAATCTGTACAAGCTTGTTGATGACGGTGTTTGTATCGATGATGAAGAAAAAAGATTTTATGTTTACAGACAGATTATGAACGGCAGAAAACAAACAGGTATTGTTGGCTGTGCTGTGATTGACGATTATATTAACGGAAAAATCAAAAAGCACGAATTGACACGTGCTGACAAAGAAGTTGACAGAATCAAACATATTGATGCATGTAATGCAAACACAGGCCCTATATTTTTAACATACAGAAAAAATGAATCCATAAGCAATAAAATTGAAGAAATATGCAAAGGTGAACCGCTGTATGATTTTGACAGCGACGGAGTAAGACAAATCATCTGGACTGTTGAAGGCGAAGACAACGATTTCTTTGAAAACGAACTTGAAAAAGTCGGCGATTATTATATCGCAGACGGACATCATCGTTGTGCATGTGCTGCTAATGTAGGAATAATGAGAAGAAATGAAAATCCTGACTATGACGGTACAGAAGAATTTAATTTCTTTTTGGCAGTGCTTTTTGCTGACAAAGACCTCAGAATTATGGACTACAACAGAGTTATAAAAGACCTTAACGGTTTGACTGTTGAAGAATTTCTTGAAAAAGTAAGCGATAAATTTATCGTTGAAAAATATGACGATGGAGTAAGATGTAATATTACTCAGAAGCATACGTTTGGTTTTTACAGTGGGGAATGCTGGTATAAACTCACAGCAAAAGACGGAATATTTGACGAAATGGACCCCGTTGACAGACTTGACGTTTCAATCCTGCAAAACAATATTATTGCTCCGATTCTTGGAATAGAAGACCCAAGAGTTGACAAGAGAATAGATTTTGTCGGAGGAATAAGAGGCTTAGAAGAGCTTGAAAGAAGGTCAAAAGAAGATATGAAAATTGCTTTTGCAATGTATCCTACCACGATTGACGATTTGATGAGCATTGCAGATGCAGGAGAAATAATGCCACCAAAATCAACTTGGTTTGAACCTAAGCTTTTAAGTGGAATCTTTGTTCATAAGCTTAGCTGAATTTGAAAAAATAACCAAATCCGAACAGCGCTGATTATCTTGACTTTTTCTTTGGTTTATAATAAGATATAAGCTGAGAGCGAGGGGAATTAAATTGAAAAAGTTATCGATTTTTTTGGTGTTTTTAATAATTGTAATTACTTTATGCTCATGCAAAAAAAATGAGACAGTTGATGAAGATTATACAAACAATACAACAGACAATCAGGTGCAGACTACATATCAGAAAGATGATGTGACAGCGTTGGCTACTGTTTCAAACTGGAAATATATATATGCTATTGATGCTCCTGTTGTTACTGATACAGAAGTAAAATGGAACTTGCTTCTGGTCAACAGAGAATATTATCTTCCCGACAATTATATTGACACGGTAAACCTTGTGAATGTTTGCGGTACTCAGGAACGACTTGATTCGAGAGCCGCAATATATTATGAAGAAATGTTCAATGCTGCTGCAATAGAAGGGATTTATCTGACACCATGTTCGGGATATCGTTCTTATGATTTGCAGAAATCAAATTTTGAAAACAGAATTTCATACAACGAAAGTTTAGGTTATTCAAAAATTGAAGCAACTGTTGAAGCTTCAAAAGTAATTTTGCCACCGGGAACAAGTGAACATAACGCAGGACTTGCGATGGATATAATAAACTGTCTGGATTCTTTTGAAAACACACAAGCATTTAAATGGCTTTATGAAAACGCACAGGATTTTGGATTTATTCTGAGATATCCGAAAGATAAGCAGGATATAACTAAAATTGTTTATGAGCCATGGCATTGGAGATTCGTTGGAGTAGAAGCCGCACAGGAAATGAAAAAAAGCGGTCAATGTCTTGAAGAATATCTTGGTAAAGTGAAATGATATGTGAACAATGTCCGAGAAAATGCAGAGTTGACAGAATCAGCGGAGAAAAAGGATTTTGTGCTATGCCTTATAATCCCGTAGTTGCGAGGGCATCCTTGCACGAATGGGAAGAACCTTGTATAAGCGGGGAAAACGGTTCGGGAACGATATTCTTTTCAGGGTGTTCGCTCAAATGTGTTTACTGTCAGAATTATGAGATAAGCCACGAAAATTTCGGCAAAGAAATTACCGAAGAAAAATTAGTTTCGATTATGAATGACCTGATTGAAAAGGGTGCTCATAACATCAATTTTGTCAATCCGACTCATTATTCTCACACTATTTTAAATGTTTTAAAAAACAACAGATTTTCAGTTCCGATTGTATACAATTGTTCCGGATATGAGAGCGTGGAAACGCTGAAAAAACTTGAAAAATTTATAGATATTTATTTGACGGATTTAAAATATTATACGCCTTCTGTTTCGAAAAAATATTCTTCTTGCGAGGATTATTTTGATGTTGCAAAAGAAGCTGTCAAGGAAATGAAAAGACAGATACCTGAAGATGTTTTTGATGAAAACGGATTGATGAAAAAAGGTGTAATTATTCGTCATCTTGTGTTGCCGAACAATCTTGGCGAAACAGAAAAAATATTGTCTTTCATAAAAAACAATTTGCCCGAAAACACTTATGTAAGCCTGATGAGTCAGTATTTGCCGTATGGAAAAGCGAAGGAATATCCGGAGCTGTCGAGAAAACTGACAGACAGGGAATACAAAAGAGCCGAAGACTATTTGTTTTTTAGTGAAATAGAAAATGGATATTTACAGGAAAAATCGTCATCAAGTGAAGAATTTATTCCCAAATTCAATCTTGAAGGCGTAAAATAAAAAACATAAAAATTTGGAGGTCTATTATGAAAAAAGTATTAGCATTTTTAATGGCAGTGGCAATAATGTTGTCAATATGTGCATGCAAAAAAACTGAAACTGGTGACAAAACATCAACAACAGAAAAAACAACAAGCGTAGAAGAAGGAAAATATGTTCTTAAATCAGACGAAAAACAGAAAGTATATAAGAACCAGAACAACTATATGATTTTCTATTTTGAAGGCGAAAAGGTTTCAGCAATTAATACTGTTCTGACATTCGCAACAGAAAAAGCTGCTGAATCAAGTTTACAGGTTCTCAAAAAGAGTGAAAACAAATCATGGGGTTCAATTGCCCGTGAAGGAAAATATGTTGTTATTAATATGACAGAAGCATATCTTAAAGATTATAACGAAATGACAGCACAGGGCAGAGAAGATTATCTCAGAACACAAGGATATATCATTGTTGAAAAAGCTCCTGTTTCAACAACTGCAGCTACAACTGCAAAACAGACTGAAAAATCAACAGCTAAAGCTACTGAAAAAACAAGCCCTGCTGCAAAATAATCAATTTGAATATTGATTGATAGTGCGGAGAAAATAATAGTAAATAATAAGCCATATAAAAGAGGATTTTAATGAAAATTGCTTTTTTTGATACAAAACCATACGACAGGGAATCGTTTGAAAAACTTGGAGACAAAAATCCGATAAAAATAAAATTTTTTGAAACAAAACTAAGCGAGGATACAGTTGAACTTGCCAGAGGTTATGACGGAGTTTGCGTGTTTGTTAATGACACGGTGAATTCTGAGGTTATTGACAAGCTGTATGAATACGGAGTCAAAGTCATAGCTTTGAGATGTGCAGGTTTTAACAATGTTGACATTAAATATTGCTTGGGGAAAATCCATGTTTTAAGAGTACCTGCATATTCTCCGTATGCTGTTGCTGAACACGCAATTGCCTTGCTTCTGACTTCAATCAGAAGAATACACAAAGCATATATCAGAACGAAGGATTTTAATTTCAGTTTGTCAGGGTTTACCGGTTTCGATTTGCACGGAAAAACAGTCGGTGTGGTCGGAACAGGTAAGATAGGAAAAGTATTTATTGACATTTGCAAAGGCTTTGGAATGAATGTTGTTGCATATGACAAATTTCCTGCAAAAGACAGCGATATAAATTACGTCAGCCTTGACGAGCTTTTTGAACAAAGCGATATAATATCTTTGCATTGTCCACTTACTGAGGACACACACCACATTGTTAATGAAAAATCCATTGA
>JAFOEP010000199.1 GCA_017380115.1 Clostridia bacterium
ATTTTCTTAATTCTTTTTCTTAAATTTGTCGTAACGACAGAAATACGACTGCGCTCATTGTGAAATTTTAAAGTAAACTTTATATTTCATTCGCTTGTTCGTATATTCGTAGCAAACCGAACTTAGAACATTCACTCTTAAAATTTTACGATATGAAACGGTTAATTATTGTTGCAGCTATTGCTGTATGCAGTGCATTCAATGTATCTGCCCAAATCATCTACACATCAGAACCAACTGTCGTATGTGAAGAACAATTTAAAGACATCGGGGGATTTTGTGAAGGACTCTCTGCTGTCAAAAATGATGAAGGATTGTACGGCTATATCAACTACTCAGGGGAGGTAGTTATCCCCTACCAATTCAAATATGCTTTCAATTTCAGCAAGGATGGTATTGCCCGTTATCAGGTCGGTCCGGATCAGAGCAGAGGTTTTATTGACAAAGAGGGAAATATTCTTTTCAGCTTCCTTGGAAGCATCGGAGTTCCATTCGATTTTCACGAAGGATATGTAATTGTCTCAAATGTCGTACGTGAGATTCCACTTGAAGTGAAATTTGGAATTTACAATACTGCCGGAGATGAATTCATTGCTCCTATATATGATGACCTAGGTCATATGACTGACAACAGATTACGCTTTGCAAAGAAAAACAACAAATTCGGCTACATTAACGAGTACGATTTAGAGATTATTCCATTCGTATATGATGGTGCAACAGACTTCAGCGAAGATTTGGCAGGAGTCATTTTGAATGGCAAAGGTGGATATATTGACACATTGAACAATGTAATTATTCCTTTTGAGTATCAACAAGTTAATCCTTTTAAAAATGGTTTGGCAATTGTTGCAAACATTGAAAGTGTTTACCAAACAACTGTATTTTACCACAGAGGTCTGATTAACAACAAAGGAGAAGTCATCCTTCCTGTTGAATATGACAGAGTCAATACTTTGGACCACAAGATATTTGCAATCAGGAAAGATTTGGGAGACAAAAAGGATTTATGGAAATACATTGACGGACAGGGCAATGAACTTTTTGGAAAAGGTTTCAAAGAGGCAAATGAGTTTTCAAATGGCCTTGCAGCAGTGAAATCAGAGAAATTCTTCGGATATATTAATGAAAGTGGTGAAGAGGTTATTCCAGCAACTTACGAGACTGCAGACTATTTCCAAAGCAATGGCAGGGCAATTGTGTCATTGAAAAAGAAATACGGAGTAATTGACAATCAAGGCAAAGAGATTATACCTTTATTATATCAGAAAATTTTAAAATGCCCTGACGGATATTTCTTTGTACAATTAAAAGGCAAATGGGGTATTATTGACGAAAATGGAAAAGAGATTTTACCTTGTATATATAAGGATTTGAAATACAATGAGGGGATGTTCTGTGTGAAAGAGAAAAAACTCTGGGGTGTCATCTCTGTGAGATAAGAAGATTTTGCCTTCGCTCTGAAAATGTATATCTTTACAAGATAATTTGTAAAATAAAACCAAAATGAAAATAGGAGATAAAGGCAC
>JAFOEP010000200.1 GCA_017380115.1 Clostridia bacterium
ACTTTTCTCTTTTGTGTCAGCAATTTTCAATGGTGGAATGCAGTCTTTGTCTGACGCAGTAATAAGTGGTGGTCAAAGTGCAATTGATTTGTGCATTTCTCTGACGGGAATGATGTGTTTATGGGGAGGTATAATGAACGTTGCTCAACAATCAGGATTTACCGTTCTTATCAGCAGAATCCTCTCTCCCGTATTCAGAGTCCTTTTCAAAAACGTCAAAAAAAATTCTGACACGGCACAGGCCGTTTCAATGAATGTTACAGCAAATCTCTTAGGGCTCGGAAATGCGGCCACTCCACTTGGTCTTGAAGCAATCAAGAGAATGCAGAAAGATAACTTCAACAAAAACGTTGCAACAAACGATATGGCAATTTTCGTTGTGATGAACTCGTCGGCAATGAGAATCATTCCCACAACAGTCGCAATGATGAGAAGCAAATATAACAGTTTGTCGCCAATGGAAATTATGCCTGCGACCTGGGTTTGCACTGCAATGTCTCTTACTGTCGGAATATGCGTGTCGAAAATTTTAGGTAAAATTTTAGATGCAAAAGACAGGAGGAAATTATGAAAAACATAGGTGCTTATGCAATACCAAGCGTAATTGCAATAATAGTTATTTACGGATTAGCTAAAAAAGTTAAAGTTTTTGATGTGTTTATGGAAGGCGCAAAAGACGGGCTGAAAACAGTGCTCGGAATTCTGCCGTCACTTGTCGGACTCGTTATGGCAGTGTCAATGCTTCGTGAATCAGGTGCACTTGAAATAATAGTAAAAGTTCTGTCCCCTGTGGCAAACTTTTTTGGTATTCCGGAGGACATAATGCCTCTTGCTGTTTTGAATCCGATTTCCGGTGGAGGTTCGCTTTCAATGTATGAAAGTCTGCTCAAAACCGTCGGTCCTGATTCATACACCGGCAGAGTTGCTTCCGTAATGATGGGGTCAACGGAAACAACTTTTTATGCAATCACAGTTTATTACGGTTCTGTCGGAATCAAAAAATCGCGCCAGACAATACCTGCCGCATTGTGCGCCGATGTAACAAGCTATATTGCAAGTTCGTGGATAGTCAGATTGTTTTTTGGTAAATAGTGAATTTTTTCAAAATGACAGCATATAGATTAATAAAAAAAGAAAGGACAAACTAAAAATGTATGGATTTACAATTGTTTTGAGAAGAAAAAAATACTCACCCAGATTCAAGAACATAACAAAAGAAACTACGCCTGAACAAAGTCGCAGACGCAGCAAACCTAAAAAGGCAAAAAAGAATTTTAAATTCCCTTTTAAAATTTCTAAATTAATGCCATTGACTTTTCTTGTTTTTGCTCTTACCGTATCCGTAATACTTTCAAACAAAGAACCTGCCACAGAAAGTAACACTCAGCCTGTCCAGACAAGCACTTTCAGCCTTAATGCGCTTTCAAAAGACGCATACAGTTTTTATTACATACCTGTTGTAATAAATGACATCGAAAGTTTTGATTATGAAAAAAGCAAACTTTCAGACGAGATGATAGCCGCTTGTTGTTGGAGTCTGATAGGTGACGAAAAATCAGAAGAAAAATATGAATATTTTGAAGATAAGACAGTAATACCTTCAAAAGAAGTTGAAGAAAGATTTTCGCAACTTTTCGGAAATAAAATAACTTTTGAAAACAAAAGCATTAATATCAACAACTGCAAATTTGAATATGCAGACGATAACTACTGCGTAGCAATAACAGGAATAACTCCCGAATTTTTACCGAAACTTCTTAAATTTGAAAGTGACGGCGAAAACGTGATTCTGACAGTCGGCTGTTTGAAAAACGATGAATATGTCCAGGACGCAAACGGCAACATCGTAGAGCCTGAGCCGTACAAAAAATTAGAAATTGTGTTGTGCGAAAACGAGGATAAAGAGGATAAATATTTTATAAAAAATATAAAATTAATTTAAATTTGATAAAACACTTGACAAATGTGATTTTAAAGTGTTATAATGTCAAAGCTGGTTGTTTTCAGCACAAACGGGGTGTAGCGCAGTTGGTAGCGCGCTTGCTTTGGGAGCAAGATGTCGGGAGTTCGAATCTCTTCACTCCGACCAGACCTTTGAAGATTTTTCTTCAAAGGTTTTTTCTTTTCCACGCTTTCACAATTGACATTTGTTGAATCGTCTGATATAATAAATAAAAAAAACTGCCACCGGGTAGTACAATGCTGATGCATTCGTAAGCACATCGTTAGGTCTTAGAAGATGTGCAAACGAGTGCTTGTTTTTTTTAAAGGAAGATTTTCATGAAAAAATTTATTAACTACTTTTCAAAAACAGAAAAATTGTTATGGCTTTTCTCATCACTGATTATCATCGCATCGTTTATAATTTTTGACCGAAAAAATTATCTGACGCTATCATCGTCACTTGTTGGTGTCAGTTCATTGATTTTTGTTGCAAAAGGTAATCCGATCGGTCAGGTTATGATGATATTCTTCAGCTTGATTTACGGAATAATTTCTTATAATTATTCATATTATGGCGAAATGATAACTTATCTCGGAATGTCAATGCCTATGGCAATTTTTTCGCTTGTTTCGTGGCTCAGAAATCCTTTTAACGGCAACAAAGCAGAAGTAACAATCAATCGTATCAGCAAAAAAGAATGTTGTTTTTTATTTCTTCTGGCATCGGCCGTTACAGCTGCATTCTATTTCATACTCAGATTTTTCAATACAGCAAATTTAATTCCCAGCACTGTTTCCATAACAACAAGCTTTGTCGCAGTTTACCTGACTTTGAGAAGAAATCCTTACTATGCGTTCTGGTATGCGCTCAACGACGTTGTGTTGATTGTTCTGTGGGTATTGGCAACCTTTGACAACATTTCCTATATTTCCGTCGTTGTTTGTTTTGTGGTATTTCTGGCAAATGATTTATATGGTTTTTACAACTGGCTGAAAATGGAAAAACGTCAAAAAAAATTACAAACTGATCAGTTTGAATAATCATAACAAAAGACTGTATGTTAATTAAAACATACAGTCTTTTTTCAACTTTTTCTGTAATAAAGTCCTCTTGTAAAATTTTGTTGGTCAACCAACGTGTTACGATGATAATTCGCAACTATATTTTCAACTTCATCCTTGCTTTCCGTTGTAAAATAAAGCATAAAGAAATCGCTGTTATAAAAATCATCTTTTTTGTCAAAAATACAAATAGGAAATTTGTTCAGTATTTCACTATAACCGTTTGAACAAACAACCTCAAACTCAATTCCCTTTCGGTCACGAAGTTTTGACTTTCGTTTACATTCGTTACAATTTTTAACATTTTTTATCGGACAATTTTTAGTCAGCATCAACGGTATTTTCCCGTAAACTACTACACCTCTCGGAACATTACCTCCGATATTCTGAATCTTCTTTGCCGTCAACTCAACAGAAGCCACACCTTCACTTGCACCATTTTTGCTGAAAAATTCAAGCGTATCGGTGTTATAAATATTTGAAGTGAATCCCATAACAATTTCAAAGCCGATTTTTCTGGCAATTTCCAGCGTATCAATTGTCGGGCAAATTACTTTTTTTATTCCGATTTGTTTCAATTTTTTCATTCTGTCATAAACTGTTTTATAACAACCTGAAATACCTCTGGGCATTATTGCTCCGACTTTTTCAAATTTCGTAAAATTATTGTCGGATGAAAATATCGGCAAAAACAATTCTTCATTTTCAACTGATTCCGGTATCTGTTCTGCATCTGAAAATACATAATATGTCTTTTGAGCTTTTGCAAAATGTTTTTCATAATCGGGCATTGCATTCTGAAATGCTTCCGGTTTTTTTCTTTCGCAAAAACTTTCAAGAATATTTTTAACAGCTTGTCTTCGAAGATTGTTCAGAACTGACATTGAAACAAAAATATTTTCATCTGCTTCACAAGAAAATTCTCCGAGATAAAATTGTGTTCCTCCGAGTTTTTCAAACTGTTGTTTTATTTCTTCTTCGCTTAAAAATTTATTTTTTCCTTCTTGTACCGTTTCTTCACTGATAATTTCATTTTGAAAGCCGTTACATTTTGTTCTGAGAATAATTTTTTCATTTTTTCTCAAAACTATATCAAAGGAAATTTCAAATACTGCCTTTTCTTTTTCATATAATTTCTGAAGCTTTTTTAAAACGTTTGCTGAATTTTCAACATCTGATTTTGAGCGTACACCAAACATTTCTTTTCCTGTTCTGGAAGTATAATATCCGTCGGTAAATCCCGAACGCGAAAACACATCTTTCAGGTTTTTATCAATTTCGGAATCATGCTTATTTTCCAACGCATTTTTGCAGGATGTAACAGCGGCTGCAACGTATTCAGGTCGCTTCATTCTGCCTTCAATTTTAAAAGAAGCTATTCCTGCTTCTGACAACTCTTTGATGTGTTTTATGAGTGAGTTATCTTTTAAGCTTAAATCATATCTGAATTTATCGTTTGCAGAAAACGGCAATCTGCACGGTTGTGCACAAAGCCCTCTGTTTCCACTTCTTTGACCAATCATCGCACTCATGTAGCATTGACCTGACACGCACATACACAACGCACCGTGAACAAACATTTCAAGTTCAATGTTACTTTTTTCAAGAAGTTCCAAAATTTCTTCCTTTGAAAGTTCTCTTGGCAAAACTGCTCTTGTGAACCCTCTTTCACCCAGAAAATTTATTCCGTATTCAGTCTGAACCGACATCTGGGTTGAAGCGTGAAGTTCAACATCCGGCACTACCCTTCTAATGTTTTCAGCAAGTCCTAAATCCTGAACAATAATCGCATCAATCCCGATCATTGTTGCTTTTTTTGCTACTTCAACTGCCTGTTGCATTTCGTCATCTGAAACAAGAGTATTAAGCGTCAGATAAACCTTAACGCAATGCTCGTGGCAATATATTATCGCCTGTTGAAGTTCTTCGAAACTAAAATTTTTTGCGTTAATTCTCGCATTAAAAAAATTGACGCCGAGATATACGGCGTCTGTACCGCATCTTACAGCGGATATAACGGATTCTATACTACCCGCCGGAGACAATATTTCCCCTCTGTTCATCGTCTTGAACCTTTTAATCTTTCAATTTCTCTTTTCAGGCTGTCATTTTCTCTTCTGATAAGTTCAAGATCCATTTTTGCCTGTTCAGCATCTGCAAGATACTCTGCAAGCTGAGAACGCACCGAATCCATATTTTCACCCGATTTATGATACATATCCAGAAAATCAAGCGCAGTCAGAACAGCTGCCTGAGTAACACTGACACGAGTGCTTGACGAAAGAATTTCTTTCATCTTTGTATCAATCTCATCCCCGAGAACACGAACATAATCTATGGAATTTTCCGTCGAAACCGGGAAATCCATATCGCATATATGTAAAACAACTCTGTTTCTACCCATAAACAATCTTCCTTTCTTTTTGTCACCCTATATGTGTATTATACAATATATACTGCACAAAATAAAGAGGAAATTTCAGAAAATTAAAATTAATTTCTTTGTTAGTGTTGTAATTTATGGTTTTTTAGTATAAAATAGACAATAAAGACCCTTAAAAAACATCAGTTATTAATTTTTTTTGGAGGTTTAGTATGAAAAACTTAAATTCTAAAGAGCAAACAAAACTCGCATTGACTGACAAACTTTCTCATTTTTTCGGTGTGAGTGTTGAAGATGCAACCTATGAACAAGTTTATAAAGCAACTGCAATGATTATCAAAGAACAGATGAACATTTGCAGACACGATTTTATAAAAGAATCAAAAAATACAAACTCAAAAAATGTTTATTATCTTTCAATGGAATTTCTGATGGGACGTTCTTTGAAAAATTCGTTATATAACCTTAATCTTGTAGATACTTTTGAACAGGCGCTTGCAGATTTTGGTATAAAACTTGAAAAGCTTTATGATTGTGAGCCTGATGCAGGTCTTGGAAACGGTGGTCTCGGAAGACTTGCCGCCTGTTATCTTGACGGACTTGCAACGCAGGGATACCCTGCAATGGGATATTCAATTCTTTATGAATACGGTATATTCAAACAAAAAATTGTTGACGGATGGCAGACTGAACTTCCTGATTTCTGGCTGCCGGGTGGCGAAGTCTGGTTGACAGAAAAAGAAGAATCTTCTGTTGATGTTCATTTTTACGGTAAAGTTGTTGAAAGTTGGGACAACGCATATCATAGTGTTGAACTCAAAGATTCAACAGTTATCAAAGCTGTCCCCTATGATATGTATGTTGCCGGAAAAGACGGCAAGGGCGTAAGCGTTCTTCGTTTGTGGTCCGCAAAGGCTCCGGGACTTGATATGGAAAAATTCAATGAAGGAAATTATCTTCAGGCTGTGGAACAAAATGCTATGGCAGAAGTTATAAGCAAAATCCTTTATCCATCTGACAATCATCCCGAAGGAAAAAGTCTGAGACTCAAACAGCAATATTTCCTTGTTTCAGCTTCAATCCAGGATATTATTCACAGACATCTTAGAGAATACGGAAGCGTAGACAATCTTGGAGAAAAAATTGCTGTTCATATCAACGATACTCACCCTACCCTTTCTATTCCTGAAATCATGAGAATACTTCTTGACGAATGCGGATATCCTTGGGATGACGCTTGGAATATTGTCAAGAAAACAGTTGCATACACTAACCACACAGTAATGAAAGAAGCGCTTGAATGTTGGAGTGAATCTCTTTTCAAACAGCTTCTTCCAAGAATATATGAAATAACAAAAGAAATAGATAACCGTTTCAGAGCTTTTGTCTGGAACAGCACACAAGATGCAGAAAAAGTTGAAAAAATGGCAATTATTTCAAACGGCGTTGTCAGAATGGCAAACCTGTGCGTTGCAGCTTGTCACAGCGTAAACGGTGTTTCTTCTTTGCACAGTGAAATTCTCAAAGATACTGTTTTTAATGATTTTTATAATATATTCCCGGATAAATTCAAAAATGTAACAAACGGTATTGCACACCGTCGTTGGCTTTGTCAGGCCAACCCAAGACTTTCTTCTTTCCTCGATGAACTGATTGGCAACGGCTATGTTTATGAGGGAAATGAACTTTCAAAATTGGAAAAATATAAAAATGACAAAAAAGTTCTTGCTAAACTTGAAGAAATCAAAAACCAGAACAAAGAAGATTTTGCAAAACTTGTCAAGAAGAAAACAGGCGTTTCTCTTGACCCGACATCAATTTTTGACGTTCAGGTCAAACGACTTCACGAATACAAACGTCAGCATCTTAACGCTTTAAACATTCTTGCAAAATATCTTGAAATCAAAGCTAATCCGAACGCTGATTATACCCCACACACATATATCTTTGCCGCAAAAGCTGCACCGGGATATTTTGTTGCCAAGAAAATTATAAGTTTTATTTGCGCACTTGCTGATATGATTAACAATGACCCTGATGTTAAAGATAAGCTTAAAGTTGTTTATCTTGAAGATTACAATGTAACACTTGCCGAAAAACTTATGCCTGCTGCAAATATCAGCGAACAAATTTCACTTTGCGGAACAGAAGCAAGCGGTACAGGCAATATGAAATTGATGATAAACGGTGCTTTGACAATGGGTACGCTTGACGGTGCAAACGTTGAAATTAACGAAGCTGTTGGTGATGAAAATATGTTCTTGTTCGGAATGAAAACCAACGAAGTTGAGGCTCTGAAAAAAATCGGTTACGACCCAATGCAGTATTATCGCAACAACGCCGAACTTCGTAACACAATAGACTATATCACTAACCACGGCATAAATTCGAACACATTCCCTGAAATCGGAGCTACTATAATCCATCATGATCCATATATGGTACTTGCTGATTTTGAAGATTTCAGACGCGCTCAGAAAAGAGCTGAAAATGTCTGGTCTGACAAAGAAAAATGGAACAAGATGTCATTGATGAATATTGCAGGCGCAGGAATTTTTGCAGCCGACAGATCAATCAACGAATATGCTCAAAACATCTGGAACACTACATCCGTTTTCAAAAAAACCAAAAAATAACTCGTTTACCTGAATTAAAACTGTAAATAATAATTTCGGGAATAAACCCTAAATTATTTACGAACGGAGTAATTCAAATGCAAAAAATTACAGCATTGATATTGTGCGTAGTTTTAGCTTTTGCTTTTGCTTCCTGTGGTAAAAAAAATAAAGCAGATAAGACAACAACTACTACTACAACTACACGAGCCACTACAACTATGGAAGAAAAAGCAACAAACAAAACTACTACAAACAACACAACGAATGACTCGTTGATTGGTGACGTTACTTCTATTGCTAACAAGGTCGAAGACACTGTTGAAAACGACATCAACAATATCACATCAAACGTTACTACAAATAAAGGTAAATAAAATTGCTTTTAAATGTAAATTGAAAATCACCTGATACATCTGAGTATATCAGGTGATTTTTCATATTATTTTGAATTGATTTCAACTAACGCTTCTGCATACGCCTTTTCAATTGAACAATCAAAAAACGCTTTCACGTTATCTCCTTTTAATATTTTTTCTAAAGAAGAATACATGGTTTCATTTTTCCTTTTCAGAGGAGCAATATAAAACGGAATTTGTTTTTCCCTGCATTTTTTTATAAACTCGATAACAGAGCATCTGCCTTCTTCAATACAAGCTGTTGATGAATGATAAAGATAATGCACAACTGCACCTGTAAAATCCAGATTGAAATTTTCATAATTCATTCCCGGATATGGTTTTATCAATAAAACTTCCTTTTCAAAATTAAAATCAACATCTTTTATTTTATTATTATTCTGAAATATTTTATTTGAAATTCTAACAAACTTTTCATCAACAATTTTTCCATAAACCGTTTTGTCGTATGATGAAAAGCTATCGTCAAAGCAGTCTGCTTCGCAGAAATTTCCCGCGTCATAAATTGTGTTGTCATCTATGCTGTTGGAATATGAAACAAGCACACCTTTTTCGCAAGATGTTTCAATAACTAAAACAGCGTTTCTGAAATTTGTCATTCCGTTGCCCGTTTCATCTGAAAGAGCTTTATTACTTGCGATAAAAACAATCGGTATCTGAGAATTGTCGAAAATCACCGACGCAATATTTGAAGTAAATGACAAAGTATCTGACCCGTGAGTTACTATTATTCCGTCATAATTTTTGCAAAGATTGTCTTTGATTGTTTGCATTATTATACCGATTTTTTTGTTGTTGATGTTCTCGCTTAAAGAAATAAAAGGATTTACAACATCAAAGCAACTGTCGTTATTATATTTTTCATTGTACAAATCAACAATACCTTTGCAGCTTTTTTCGCTTATGTTGATAATGTTTTCAGAGATGTCACAGCCTATTGTTCCACCTGTTAATATTACAAGAATCTTTTTCATCTGAACACTTCCTTACAAAATAAAGTATATCCCATTTTCATTATTTATTCAACATGCTTGTTGACAAAAAATCATATAAATATTATAATATTTTTACGTTTTATATGGGGCATTAGCTCAGCTGGGAGAGCGCCAGGTTCGCAATCTGGAGGCCAGGGGTTCGATCCCCCTATGCTCCACCAGTCAAGAGGCTCGACACCCAAGCCGTCCAAGCTTGCGCAAACTCAAAGTTTACTCCCGAGACGTGAGTCAGGTGCTATATAATATATTCCACCAGTCGAGAGGCTCGACACCCAAGCCGTCCAAGCTTGCGCAAACTCAAAGTTTACTCCCGAGACGTGAGTTCGGGCGCTTTGCAACACGTTCCATCAGTGGCGAATCGCCACACCCAAGCCATTTTTCAATCAGATCCGACGGTTTGTTGATATATTGCAGATAAAAAATACAGCAAAAATAATATGTGATTTGCTATCATCTTATAATTGTTATACATGACAAATTCTGTCTACAAAAGCAGAATTTGTCTGTTTTTTTACTTTTATGTTGTTTAGTATTGAAAAATCAATCAAAAAATTTAAAGAAAGAGATGATAAACATGAAAAAATTATCAGTATTGTTGTCAATTTTAATGGTTTTATCCATTATCTTAACAATGGTCGGATGTAGCAGCGAAAATCCTGTAGATGACACAACTTCATCAACAGAAACAAGCACTGAAGAAAATGTAAACCTTCCGGAAGCATTGTCAAACATCATTAACGCGCTTTTACCTTTTAAATATCCCATAAAACTTGATACACTCGTTTTAGGCGGTATGCTCAACAAAAGATGTACATGGTCGGGCATCATATGCCCTTCTATTATTTCTACACCTTTATATTTTCATAATGTCCTTATTATCTCTTGCAAATCTTTTCTATATTGGTGATATATTATTTTCCTTCGATACTTTGCAACAATTACTATATGATACTTGCATAACCATTTTGTATGTGATAAACTATTTGTGCTATTAGCCATTAAATTTCTCCTTTCGTAGTTCTCTAAGACTTGAACAACCTTTTTGTACTACTTTGGAGAATTTTTTTGTATAACTTCCGACGCGCACCCGCATAGCGGGTGGTTGATTGGGTTACACTTCGCGTAACCCTGCCTAAAGGCATAAAA
>JAFOEP010000021.1 GCA_017380115.1 Clostridia bacterium
AAATAATATTTGACAATTTTATGTTAACATAAATATACATTTTTCGCAACAGGAAAAATAAAAAACCGCTTTCGGTTGAAAGCGGTTTATACTTTTATTAGTCCTGTGTATAAGGAATAAGAGCAATCTGACGAGCACGTTTGATAGCTGTTGTAAGAGCTCTCTGATGTGCTGCGCAAGTTCCTGTTACTCTGCGAGGGAGTATTTTTGCTCTATCAGAAGTAAACTTCTGAAGTTTTGCTATGTCTTTATAATCAATTTCTTTTGCTTTGTCTACACAAAATGCACAAACTTTTTTGCGTCCTTTTCTGTTTGGACGGTTTGCTTTATCGTATGCCATAATATTTACCTCCTTGTAGAATAGGTCAATTCAATTCATTTCACTTGACCTGTAAATAAAAGTTTCTTTGCCGATCAAAACGGTAAATCATCGTCACCTGCAAGTTCTTCAAAATCACTTGCGCTTCCTGTTGCATATGATGGTGCCGGAGCGCTGAATGCTGATTCACCTGCTGATGAAGTTCCTGTTTCTGCTTTTGAGCCACAAAAACTTGCACTGTTTACAATAACTTCTGTTGCTGTGCGTTTAGCACCTGTTTTGTCTTCATAATTTCTTGTCTGTAAAGAACCTGTGATAGCAATCATAGAACCTTTGCGGAAATATGAAGATATAAACTTTGCTGATTGACGCCATGCAACACAATTAATGAAATCAGTCTGTCTTTCTTCACCTTGACGAACATATCCACGATCAACTGCAACGCAGAATGAAGTGACTTCAATACCACTTGCTGTTTGACGAAGTTCAGGATCGGCTGTGAGTCTGCCCATAATTACAACATTGTTTAACATAATATTGTATCTCCTTATTTTCTGACAGTAAGTGTACGAAGAACTCCGTCTGTGATTTTAGCCACACGTTCGAGTTCTGCAATGAATTCTGCTTTTTCAGCAGAATAGTTGATTACTACATAGTAACCATCAGCCTCATCGTCGATAAGATAAGCAAGTTTACGTGTACCCCATTCATCGATATTTTCGATAGTACCGTTTGCTTCAATGAGAGCTTTGAACTTTTCTACAAGAGCTTTTGCGTTTTCTTCACCGTTTGCTACGGAGAAAACAAGCACTGATTCATAGCTGTTTGCCATTGTTTAGCACCTCCTTCTGGTCATTATGGCCCTTGCATTCGCAAGAGCAAGGATACTGTAACAGTTTTACAGTTCTGTAAATTATATCACTTTGAAATATAATTGTCAAGTTTTTTATTTCAAAAATCCCTGGATTATTACTTCCTCAGCTTCTTCTTCTGAAAGTCCGAATGTCTGAAGTTTAATGAGCTGGTCGTTATTTATTTTTCCTATTGCAGCTTCATGAATTATTTGCGCATCACAATGGTTTGCGGAAATCTCAGGAATAGAACGGATTTTTGCATCATCCATAATAATCGAATCGCATTGAACGTGTGCTCTGCAAACATTGTTACCAACTGCTCTTGGATAGAATATCTGTTCAGAGTCATTCTTTGCAACTGAACGTGAAATGATTTGTGCGCTGCTGTTTTCTCCGTTGAGATTGATTACCATATTGGACTTGGCATATTGCTTTCCATGTGTCATCAATTTTTCCAATATCAGAAGCTTTGCTCCTTTTTCAAGGTTTGCCGTAGTTTCTCTTACGGTTGAATCTACTCCTCGAATCTGCACCATTTCCATTTCGCAATATGCATTTTCTTCCATTTCAATTTCAGTGACAGGATTGAGAACATTTTCGCCTGTTCCCTCTCCCTCGCCATAATGCTTTTCAACATATTTTATTTTTGCGTTTTTACCGATATGAAAACGGTGTATGCCGTCATGCTCACTTTTTTTGTCGCCTGAGTTATGAATTCCGCATCCTGCAACAATCATAACATCTGCATCCTCGCCAACGAAAAAGTCGTTATATACCATTTCCTCTATTCCTGTTTCAGTTATAATAACAGGAATATGAACGCTTTCGTTCTTTGTTCCGGGTTTGATAAAAATGTCTATTCCGGGCTTGTCCTTTTTTTGTTCTATTATAATGTTTTCAGTTGAGTTTTTTGAAACTCCTTCACCGTTTTTTCTGATACTGTATGCACCTGTCGGAACGCTGTGCATATCAGCAACGGCTTGTAGCATATGCTCATCAATATTCTTCATTATTATTTCCCTGCCTTTCCACGAAAACCGCAATTTTCGTCAAATTCTCCCAAGAGCTTCGTGAAAATTTCAGAAGTTTCTCCTCTGTCACGGATCTTCCCGTCTGCAATCACAATTATTTCATCTGCTATTTTAATAATTCTTTCCTGGTGGGAAATAAGAACCATACTTTTCTTTCTTTCTTTTGCCATTTTTTTGAATGTTTCAATCAACATTGAGAAGCTCCAGAGGTCGATTCCGGCTTCCGGTTCATCAAAGATTGCAACATCAAGGTCTCTTGCCATAATTGAAGCGATTTCTATTCTTTTCACTTCTCCTCCCGAAAGAGATGTGTCAACCTCTCTGTTGAGATATTCCTTTGAGCAAAGACCAACATTGGTCAGATATGAACAACATTCATCAACAGGCAATTTGCTTCCGTGTGCAAGTGAAAGAAGTTCTCTGACCGTCAGGCCCTTGAATCTTGGCGGTTGCTGAAAAGCATAGCCTATTTTCAGCTTCGCTCTTTCTGTTATCGAAAGGTCCGTTATGTCCTGTGAATTGTAATAAATCCTACCTGATGTCGGTTTTTCGATACCCATAATAAGTTTTGCGATAGTTGATTTTCCGCCACCATTAGGTCCCGTAATAACAGTAAATTTTCCGTCATCAATTTTAAGATTTATATTGTCAATAATTTCAAGCGTTTCTTTTTCATTACTGACTTTGAATGAAACATTTTTTAATTCTATCATTATTATACCTCTGTATATTTTTATCGTATTATTACATTGTCAAAATAAGCTACACCACTTGGCAAAACATAAAAGTTATCAAGTCTTTCTGATGCAAGATAACAATTTGAATACCAATAAACAGGACACGCAACTTCCTCATCTGACAAATATTTTTCAGCTTCTATACACATTAATGAACGTTGTGACAAATCATTCGTCGTTTTCATTCTTGACACTATTGAGTCATAATTATCGTTAGACCAATAAAAATAATTATTACTTGACACAAATTTTTCAAGCAGATTCGTTACGTCGTTATACGGTGATATCGAGCCGGCTCTGACAGCGTCAAAATTATGATGATTTCTGTCAGAAATAAACTTATCAAAATTCAACGACTTTGCAACGCACGTGATACCAAGATTATCTTTCCACATTCTGATTATCATCTGAGCTATTTTTTCGTGATGGAAATTGTCGTTGTAACAATAATTGAATTCCGGAAAACCTTCTGCATCGGGATATCCCGCTTCTGCGAGAAGCTGTCTGGCTTTTTCAATGTTTCTTTTTGCTGATTTTGAAGTTACTTCTATTTTATTCCGGCAAGAACTCAGAATTGAATTTCCTTGTGCATCCTTGAAAGCAGGTGATATCAGACTGCTTGCAGGATTAACGCACATATCTTCTATTGATTCAACAATTTTATTTCTGTCAATTGCAAGTGACAACGCTTCCCTTACTTTTGGGTTGTTAAAAGGTTTAATATTCTGATTGAAGCATATATAATATATTCCGTAATCATCTAAACAATTAAAAGAATTTTTGTTTTTATATTTTTTTATCTTTTCACCACTCACGCATGACGAATAAAGCACGTCACCTCTTTTAAACAAAGTGAAGCTTTCATTCTGGTCTTTTGCAAAACTCACTCTTATTGTTTCAGGACTTTTACTGTTTGATTTTTTATAAAACTCATTTTTTGAGAGTTTTATATAACTTCCACCTTCCCAATCCTCAAGCTTGTATGCACCGTTAGAAACAAAAATATCTTCCGTATATCCCCACATTCTTGTCTCAGCTTCAACAATTCTCTGACACACAGGTGAGAAAACTGCCATAGCACATTTATTCAGAAATGAAGCATCCGGCTTGACAAGATGAACAACAAGCACATTGTCGTTTTTGGCTTCAAGATTCATCACTTCAACCATTTCAACTTCTTCGTCAATTTCATCCGTGTTTGTTTTCTCTGTTTCTTCTTTTTCGTCTTCTTTGTTTTCTTCTTTGTTTTCTTCTTCGTTTTCTTCTTCCTCTTCAACAATCAACGGTCTTTCAACTATTTCAATGTTTTCAAAAAGATAAGCATATTCAGTATTTCTTTCTTTATCTGCTGCTCTTTCCCATGCATAAATATAGTCCCATGATTTGACTTTTTCGCCGTTGCTCCAATATGAGTCAGGAGAAATATTGAAAGTATAAACAAGTCCGTCTTCACTCACGTGATATGATGAAGCACCTGCACAAACAGGATTTCCGTTTTCATCAAATTTCATCAACCCTTCAAAGCAACAAGCCGTCAG
>JAFOEP010000201.1 GCA_017380115.1 Clostridia bacterium
ATTTTTTAATACAAATTTTAAAATAAAGGAAGTAAAAAAAGCTTTAGGGTCAACCGAAAAAGCAGTAAAAAGTGTGGCATAAGTCTTAGCAAGCACTGAATTTGTGAATACAAATTCCACTTGTTAGGAGTTACCCTAAAACCCATCTGAATATAAAATATAAAAGTCGCACTCCGAAAGGAATGCGACGATACATAAAAACAATTAACTATATACGAAACTCTATTTTAAGCAAAAAAAATTGAGTATTCACAGATCAAATCCCTTGTGAATACTCACTATGGTGCGGGTGACGGGACTTGAACCCACACAGTATTGCTACCACAAGAACCTGAATCTTGCGCGTCTGCCAATTCCGCCACACCCGCATATTTTGTTTTAATTCTTTTGACAAGAATTATTTCCTGTCTGACTTGCTTTTCTGTCAGACAATATAAAAATTATATCACATAACTTTAAAATGTCAAGTCGAAACGCAACGAATTATGCATAAAATTCATTCATATTCTTTTTGTGTGAGTATGCCATTAATATGTAACAGCAAAAAACGGGTAAGCATAGAATAATATAGGACTTTTGAAAAGGTGATATGATGAAAAGATTATTAATACTTCCGTCTGATGAACGACAGGAATATATGATGAAATTTTTGAAACAAAAGGGGTACAGGTGTAAATTGTATTCCAGAATAAACGATTTAAAAAATAAAAAAGCAGTTGTTCTTCCGATACCGAGCGTTGTGAACGGAATGATTAATTCAAATGATATTTCCTACGAGTCATTTGTTGATTCCTTAGACAAAGAATGCGTTGTTTTTGCGTTTTGTATTCAGGACACTGATTTTGCAGATTTACTTGAAGAAAACGGTATCAGATATTTTGATTGCTATTTATGCGAAGAACTTGCCCAAAAAAATGCTTATGCAACAGCACAAGGTGTTTTGAAATATATTCTTCTTGAAACAAAAACTATGATTAACAAAAAAAGAATTCTTATTTCAGGTTACGGCAGAACGGGCAAGGCGATATGCAATTATCTTCACGCATTGGGTGCAGATATAACGGTTGTAGTAAGGCGAAAAAAATATATTAATATGTTAAAAAAGCAAAACATCAAAGGTGTTTTTTATGAGGATTTAAAACAAGATAAAATTTATTTCGATTATCTCATTAATACTGTTGCAGTCACGGTGATTGATAGAGATATAATTGAAAATCTGAACATAAATTGTAAGATTCTTGAAATAGCTTCAAAGCCGTATGGCGTTGATTTTGAAGAAGCAAGAAAAAGAGATATTAAAGTTGAAATTTTACCGTCTCTTCCGTCAAAGGCTGCTCCTGAGTCGGCGGGAGAATTTATAGCAGATACAATAGATAATATTATTAAGGAGGAAAATCTATGGAAGTAATAAGAGCTGGATTTGCGATGTGCGGTTCTTTTTGCACTTTTTCGACTGTCATACCGCAAATGGAAGCTTTGAAGAAAAACGGAATAGATGTTATTCCGATTATGAGTAGTGTAGCATATGAAACGGACACACGATTCGGAAAATCAAGCGATTTCATTAAACATATTGAAGATATAACAGGCAAAGAAATTATTCACACAATAGTCCAGGCTGAGCCTATCGGCCCGAAAAAGTTGCTTGATATTTTAATCATTGCTCCCTGCACGGGAAACACTCTTGCAAAGCTTGCAGGAGGAATAACAGATTCAGCCGTAACACTTGCGGCTAAGGCACACCTGAGAAACGGCAGACCTGTTCTGATTGCAGTTTCAACAAATGATGCGCTTTCATCAAATGCAAAAAATATAGGTACGCTTTTAAACAACAAAAATATATATTTTGTTCCAATGAAACAAGACGATTATAAAACTAAACAGAACTCAATAGTGGCAGATTTCACTTTGATTGGTGAAGCTCTTGAATCTGCTTTGAAAGGTCAGCAAATTGAACCACTGTTGTTATGAAACAATTCAATAATATTAATAAAAATCACCCGATACCAACGCCCGGCGTTTTCGGGTGATTTGTTTTGTTGCCAGATGTAATTTTTCTGAATGTAATTGACAAAAGAAAACAAATAATGTAAAATCATAAAGAATGGAGGAGATGCGAAAATGATTATTGAAAAACACGCAGAAAATGATTTAATATTTCCGTTTATTTCATACATTTCTGAAAACAAAACTGAAAAACCTGCCTTGATTATTCATCTCCATGGTTCAGGAGAACGTGGAAAAGGTATGGAAGAATTGGACAGAGTTCTTGTTCATGGTTTGCCGAAATGTGCAAATGATGAAAATCTGGGTAATAGCATTCTTGTGATGCCACAGTGCCCGATAGAAAGTTTCTGGGCTGCAAAGGTTGAATCAATAAAAGAATTCATTGATAAAATGATTGAACTTTATGACGCTGATGAAAACAGAATTTATCTTTGCGGTCTTAGCATGGGCGGATACGGAACATGGTATACTGCTATGGCGTATCCACAGATGTTTGCGGCAATTGCACCTTGTTGCGGAGGCGGAATGGCTTGGAATGCAGGTGTTCTGAAAATGCCTGTCTGGGCTTTCCACGGATTGGATGACGATTGTGTTTCTCCTGTTCAGACAATAGAAATGGTTGAAGCTTTAAAAGGTAGAAATCCTCATTTGAAATATGATCTTTATGAAGGTGTAGGACACAATTCGTGGGACAAAGCATTCACACCTGAATTGCTCAAATGGTTTTTCTCATACAGTAAATAATTTTTCAGATTAATAAAAAAACACACAAGTATATCTGGCACTAAGCATTTTTATAACTTTTGGTCAGAGATACTTGTGTTTTTAAATAAAATTTGAATAATTTTTAACAAATATATTGCTTTTTTGACAAAATTATAATATAATTTTAACATATTGAAAATATCAGGAGGTAAAACAATGAAAAAGTTTAAAAGAATTGTAGCACTTGTTTTTGCTCTTATGTCAATTCTGAGTATTGGCGTATTTGCAACAGAATCTGATGTGCAACCAATCAACGAACCGGTTGCTGTTGCAGAGAGTGCTCAAGGAACACAATTTGAAGTTGATGTTGATGGTGAAGTTGTAAAATACGATTTTTACCAGGAAGATGCCGAAGACGCACAAACTGCATCTGACTACATTGACAGCTATGCAGACAACTTGGCAAATGACTCAGGTTTTGAAACCCACGTTAAACAGGCTATTGCAAAAGTCAGAGAAACAATTAAAGCTTATGCATCATTCTGGTCACTTGTACCACCAATAATTGCTATTCTTCTTGCTCTTATTACCAAGGAAGTTTATTCTTCTCTTTTCATCGGTATACTTGCAGGTGGCGTTATTTACAGTGGCTTCAATTTTGAAACAACAGTAGTACACGTCTTTAAAGAAGGATTTATTGACACTGTTGCTGATTCATACAATATAGGAATTATTATATTCCTTGTGTTGTTGGGTGCGCTTGTTTCAATGATGAACAAGACAGGAGGCTCAGCTGCATTCGGACGTTGGGCTACAAAGCATATCAAAACAAGACTTGGTGCTCAACTTGCAACAATAGCACTTGGCGTTTTGATTTTCATTGATGACTATTTCAACTGTCTTACAGTTGGTTCTGTAATGCGTCCTGTAACAGATAAACAGAATATTTCAAGAGCAAAATTGGCTTATCTTATAGATGCTACTGCTGCTCCTGTTTGTATTATTGCTCCGATTTCATCATGGGCAGCTGCAGTTGCAGGATTTGCAAAAGGTGCAGGAGCAGAAAGCGGAATGTCTCTTTTCATTCAGGCAATTCCGTTCAACTTCTATGCATTGCTTACAATTGTAATGATGGTATTCATCAGCGTTTCAAAATTTGACTATGGCCCGATGAAAAAAGTTGAAGCAAATGCAATTGGCGGAAACATTTTCACAGCAGGCGAAGAATATGCAAATGAAAAAGAAGAAGTAAACGAAAAAGGAAAATTGTGGGATCTTGTTATTCCTGTAATTATGCTCATCGTTTGTTGCGTAATCGGAATGATTTATTCAGGCGGATTCTTTACTGAAGGTGAAGACGGTTACCGTAACTTCATAACCTCATTCTCAAACAGTGATGCATCAGTCGGATTGGTATACGGTTCATTTGTTGCAATCATTCTTTCAGTGATTTATTTCCTTTGCCGTAGAGTTATTTCTTTCAAGAACTGTATGGAAGCAATTCCTGAAGGCTTTAAGGCAATGGTACCTGCAATTTTGATTCTTGTTTGTGCGTGGACACTTAAAAGCATGACAGACAGTCTTGGAGCAAAAGTATTCATTTCACAGCTTATTGAAGGCTCAGCAGGTGGATTTAAACTCTTCTTGCCGGCAATCATTTTCCTTGTTGCAGTCGGACTTTCATTTGCAACAGGTACATCATGGGGAACATTTGGAATTCTTATTCCAATTGTGTTGAGCGTATTCAGCGGTTCAAGTGGCAATATAACAATTATTGCAGTTTCTGCTTGTATGGCAGGTGCAGTTTGTGGCGACCATTGCTCACCGATTTCTGATACAACAATCATGGCTTCTGCCGGTGCACAGTGCAACCATATTAACCATGTTTCAACTCAGCTTCCATATGCATTAACTGTTGCAGGAGTTTCATTTGTAAGCTATATTCTTGCAGGATTTATCCAGAACGCATGGATAGTTTTGCCGATTTCAATAGTTCTTATGATTGCAACACTTTCAGTTGTAAAACTTTGCACATCAAAAAAAGGCTAATAATTAATTGATAATTAAAACAGCTACAACTTTGTAGCTGTTTTTTTGATGTTTAATACCCGTGAGTAAATAATATATTGTTGCATTAAAAAAATAATTATTTTTTTAGTTGTCGGTAGAAAATCAATAATAAATATGATATAATGAAAGTGATTTTACATTTATTTTACAATGATGAGATAATAGATTTTATATCGTTATTATATAATAATTTCAAATAGGAAACGTTGATAAAAAGGAAGTGATTTTGTGATTTTCTGCGTAGAAGATGATTCGAGCATTCGTGACCTTATGCTGTATGCACTTTCAACAGCAGGGTTTGAGGCAAAAGGTTTTGCGGACAGTGTTGAGTTCTGGTCAGCTATAAAGGAAGAAATGCCCGAACTTATTATGCTGGATATTATGCTTCCGGGTGAGGACGGTATATCCATTCTGAAAAAGCTCAGAAGTCAGACTGCAACAGCAGATGTTCCGGTGATTCTGGCAACGGCAAAAGGAACTGAATATGACAAGGTAATCGGGCTTGACATTGGCGCAGACGACTATTTGACTAAACCCTTCGGTATGATGGAAATGATAAGTCGCATAAAGGCAGTACTCCGACGTTCGATTCCAAAAGAAAAAGTATCAACTCTTAATCTCGGACAACTGAAAATGAATATAGATGAACATACAGTTGAATCGGCAGGAAAACGTGTAAGTCTTACATTGAAAGAATATGAATTGTTGCAGAAGTTTATGGAAAATCCGGGAATTGTTTTTACAAGAGAGCAACTTTTGCAGAGCGTTTGGGGAGAAGAGTTTATCGGAGAAACCCGCACAGTTGATGTTCATATCGGTACACTACGCACAAAATTGGGTGTTTGCGGAGAATACATAGAGACAGTACGTGGTGTTGGATACAGAATGGAGGTACAATTATGAAAAAGAGTATCTTCAGGTCTATCAGCTTTGTAATAATAGGCGTTTTTCTGGCGTCTATTATTTTTATTATGGGTGCACTTTATGAATATTTTTCTCAGACCCAGCACAATCAATTGAAAACACAGACTCAGCTTGTGGCTCAGGCAATTGAGAACCAGGGAGCGTCATATTTTGAAGAACTTGAAAACACTCAGACCCGTATCACATGGATTGCGTCAGACGGAAATGTGTTGTATGACAGTGACACCAATTCAGACAAGATGGACAACCATCTGAACCGAGACGAAGTCAGACAGGCACTTGCAAACGGATATGGAGAAAGTTCAAGATATTCCTCAACGCTTATGGAGCGTCAGCTTTATTGTGCAATACGTCTTGAAGATGGAACAGTGTTACGCGTTTCTGGGGCACATTTGTCAATACCGTCGTTGTTCCTGATTATGTGGCAACCTATTGTTGTGGTTGGAAGCATTTCAATTATACTTTCTTTGTGCATTGCATCCCGTATTTCAAACAAAATTGTAAAACCTCTTAATGATATAAATCTGGACAACCCGGATGAAAACAATGAATATAAAGAATTGCAACCGCTAATTGAGCGTGTAAACAGTCAGAAAAGACAATTAAAAGCTCAATCAGCCGAGCTTAAACGCAAACAACTTGAATTTGAAACTGCAACTGATTATATGAGTGAAGGTGTTGTTTTGCTCAATGATAAGGGAATTATCCTGAGCATTAATAAAACAGCAATAAAAATACTTTCAGTAAGCAAATTCTGTGTTGGCAAAGATATTTTTCTTCTTAATAACAGCTTGGAATTGCAAGAAATTTTGCGTAAAGCAAAAAATGGTGAACATTGCGAAACAATGATTTGCCTGGACAACAAAGAATATCAGATTAACGCGAGTCCGATTGTATCAGATAAATCACTAACAGGAATTGCGCTGTTTATTTTTGATATTTCTGAAAAGGAAAAAGGCGAACAGATGCGTAGAGAGTTTACTGCAAATGTATCTCATGAATTGAAAACGCCTCTCCATTCTATTTCCGGATATGCTGAGTTGCTTCAAAACGGAATGGTAAAACCTGAGGACACAAAAGAATTTTCAGGACGCATTTTCTCTGAGGCTCAGCGTATGATTGTTCTTATTGATGATATAATCAAACTTTCTCATCTTGACGAAGGTGAAGAAGACGCCAAGCGTGAGGAAGTTGACCTCTATACATTGTCAGAAGAGGTTATCAGAATTTTACAACCATCAGCAAACGAAAATGGTATTATATTGGAACTTTCGGGAGAATCTGCAAAGATTTTCGGAATACCAACTCTTTTAAACGGTATTATTTATAATCTTTGCGATAATGCTATTAAATATAACCGACAAAACGGTTCGGTAAGCATTGAAATTAAAGACAAAAGCGATGAAGTGATAATTTCAGTAAGCGATTCGGGAATAGGTATCCCTGAGGAACATCTGGACCGTATTTTTGAGCGTTTTTACCGTGTAGATAAAAGTCATTCCAAAGAAGTCGGTGGAACAGGACTTGGACTTTCAATTGTTAAGCACTCAGCAAGACTTCATAATGCACAGATTGATTTACAAAGTGTTGTTGATGGCGGAACGACTGTCACAGTAAGATTTCCAAAAGAAGATTTGTTATAATTAAAACATCAGTTTTTTACATTACAAATATTTTACAATTGCAAGATAACAAATTTGATAATAGTGCAATAAAATATATTCGAGCAAAAAGGAAAGGAAAAACATATGGATATTTTTAACGTACTGACTTTAATTGGTGGATTGTGTCTGTTTTTGTTCGGAATGAACGTAATGGGACAGTCATTAGAAAGAAGGGCAGGAGGAAAGCTCCGCAGTCTGATTGGAAGAATGACAACAAATAAAGCGGCAGGACTTCTGACCGGTGTTGGAGTTACAGCAGTAATTCAAAGTTCATCTGCAACAACGGTTATGGTTGTGGGCTTTGTTAACTCAGGCATTATGACTTTGAAACAAGCAATCAACGTAATAATGGGTGCAAATGTCGGAACAACTGTAACAGCGTGGATTATAAGTATGACAGGAATTGAAAGCGACAATATACTTGTAAGCCTTTTTAAACCTACTTCTTTTACACCGATACTTGCTTTAATCGGAATAATTTTATATATGTTCTGCAAAAGCTTCAAGAAAAATGACACGGGTATGATTCTTCTGGGCTTTGCAACTCTGATGTTTGGTATGGATACTATGTCAACAGCAGTTTCAGGACTCAGTGAGGTACCGGCATTTACAAACATACTCTTGTTGTTCACAAATCCGATTCTTGGCGTTCTTGCAGGCGCAATTCTTACAGCTATCATTCAATCGAGTTCTGCTTCTGTTGGTATTTTACAAGCTCTTGCAGCGACGGGACAGGTTACTTACGGAGCAATGATTCCTATAATTATGGGACAAAATATCGGAACATG
>JAFOEP010000202.1 GCA_017380115.1 Clostridia bacterium
ACTGGATTAATCGGAGCGCCGTTGAGAGATTTTTCATAGAAAAATGCACCTATTACGCCCGAAACACCACCAACATACATTATTCCCGGGATACCAAGGTTGAGGTTACCCGATTTTTCTGTTATTGTCTCCCCTGTCGAACCAAACAAAAGAGGTATACCTTGTACTATTGCTCGATGTAAAAACAAAACAATTGTATTAAGCATTATTTAACCTCCTTTGATTTTTTGCGAAAATTTATCTTATAATTCAGGAAAAACTCGCAACCAATTATACAGAAAAGAATGATTCCTGTCATAATATCAGCAATGCTTTCATTAAGTCTGAAAGTTGAAGCTATTTCTCCTGAACCCTTTTCAAGAAAAACTATAAGAAATGATACCAGAATCATCATCAACGGATTAAACTTTGCTAACCAGGAAACCATAACAGCGGTAAAACCTTGTCCACCTGCTGTGCTTGGAGTTATAGTATGATTTGTGCCGGAAACAAGCAAGAATCCTGCAAGACCACATATTGCGCCTGATAACGCAGCAGTTCTTACAATAATTTTTTTAACATTAATTCCAATATATTTTGCAGTGTTAACACTTTCACCAACAACAGATATTTCATATCCTTGTTTGCTATATTTCAAGTATACAAACATTATAATCGTAATAGCAAAAACAATTATAATATTCAGCATATATTTCTGTCCGAATATTGTAGGCATCCAACCCACGCGAGATGAGGAATTGATAATACCGACATGTGATGATCCTTTTGGATTTTCCCAGATAATGATGAAATAAGATGTAAGTTGCATTGCAACATAGTTCATCATCAAAGTAAACAATGTTTCATTTGTGTCCCATCTGGATTTAAAAAAAGCAGGGATAACAGCCCAAATGATACCTGCAATTATACTTGAAGCAATCATAACAATAAACAATAATGATGTTGGCATTTTGTCACCAAGACAAATCATACAAGCAGCTGTACACAATCCCCCTGCAAGAACTTGTCCTTCTGCTCCAAGGTTCCAGAATTTCATTTTGAAAGCAGGTGTAACAGCAATTGATATACAAAGCAAAATCGCTGTATTTTGAAGTGAAACCCACACTTTTCTTTCGGTTCCAAAAGTACCTTTTATCATTGCACCATAAACTTCAAACGGATTCAAATCAGTCACGAGAACGATAAAAAATGCACATAAAATTAATGCAAATACAATTGAAGCAGCTCTGATTAATGCAGCTTTCCACCATTCAATGGAAGGTTTTTTCGTGATATGTATTAATGGTTCCTTATATTGATTTTTATTTCTCATTTTTTATCACCTCAATCCGTCTTTGTCATCAAATAACCAATTTCTTCTTTTGTTGCTTCCTTACCGTTTACAACTCCGGTTATTTTACCACCACCGATAACGATGATTCTATCACATAATTCAATCAAAACGTCCAAGTCCTCTCCAACAAAAACAACTGCGACACCGCTTTCTTTTTGCTGATTGAGCAAATCATATATCATATATGATGAATTTATATCAAGTCCTCTTACCGGATATGCAGCCATCAACAATGTTGGTGAAGAAGCAATTTCACGTCCAACAAGAACTTTTTGTACGTTACCACCTGATAATTTTCTGACAGGATAAGACACTCCCGGTGTGACAACTTCAAGTTTTTCAACTATTAATTCTGCAAGTTGTTTTGGATTTTTCTTGTTAAGAAAAAATGATTTTCCTTTTTTATAGCTTCTTAACATCATGTTGTCTATGATATCCATATTTCCAACAAGACCCATACCAAGTCTGTCTTCCGGAACAAAGGAAAGTCTTACACCAAGGTCTCTGATCTGAATTGGAGTTTTATCTCTCAGATTGTCGATTTTACCTGTTTTTGGATTATGATATAAAATCTCACCTTCGTTGAGAACCTGAAGACCTGCAATTGATTCAAGAAGTTCTCTTTGACCACTTCCTGCAATGCCAGCAATACCTAATATTTCTCCTGAATTAACTTCAAAGGAAACATTATTGAGCTTAACCACACCTTCAGTGTCAAGACAAGTAAGATTTTTAACTTCAAGCCTCAATGTCGGATCAACAGGGTCTTCTCTCTTGATATTTAACTCAATTTTCTTTCCAACCATCATTTCAGTCAGTTCAGATTCATTAGTTTCAGATGTTTTTACTGTACCGATATATTCGCCTTTTCTCAATACAGATACTCTGTCAGAAAGAGACAACACTTCATGCAACTTATGAGTGATAATTATTATTGATTTTCCGTCATCTCTCATTTTTCTGATAACTTTAAAAAGTTTATCCGTTTCCTGAGGAGTTAAAACAGCTGTTGGCTCATCAAGAATAAGAATGTCGGCACCTTTGTAAAGAACTTTAAGGATTTCAACAGTTTGTTTTTCAGAAACTGACATTTGATAAATCTTCTTATCAGGATCAATATCAAAGCCGTATTTATCCGCAAGATTTTTAACTTTTATCGAAGATTCTTTTATATTATATTTTTCACTATCATTTAAACCAAGTATGATATTTTCTGTTGCACTGAAAACATCTACCAGCTTAAAATGCTGATGAATCATTCCAATTTTATAATCAAAAGCATCTTTCGGTGAACGAATAACAACTTCTTCACCATTGATTAAAATGTGACCGCTGTCAGGATAATAAATACCTGAAATCATATTCATCAAAGTTGTTTTACCACTTCCGTTTTCACCAAGGATAGACAAAATCTCACCTTTAAAAACAGAAAGATTGATGTTATTGTTTGCAATAACACTACCAAAACTTTTAGTAATATTTTTTAATTCTATTGCCGGAATATTTGACAAAGTTAAAACCTCCCGTCTTTCAGCTTTAAAAACAAATCTACAAAAATTAAATCTCTTTTCAAAACTGAAAAAAGCATCAAGGCGGGACTTGCCCGCCTTTTTACTTATAATTAACAAATTATTCTGCCGGTACTGTGATTCCATCGATTACAAGATCAAAGTAAGGTGCTGAACGATATTCTGATTCATGGAAATATCCATCAGAAATTACTTCTGTATCAGGTGTATAGTTTGCATCTGAGTCAACATCTGCTTTATATGATGAAAGTGTTTTGCCTTCAACTGTGAATGTTGAAGCATCAAATACATGAAGTTCACCTTTTTCAAGCATTGCTTTAACTTCTGCAATTTTTTCTTCTGTACCTTTTGCTGCAACTGTTGTGTTGATATCTGTAAGTTCAACAGCGCCATCAGCAATTGTCATACATTTGTCAGTGCTGATTTTTTCACCACTAACAACACATTTGATAATGTATTTGAAGTATGGAGCCCAGTTAATTCTTGAAGAAACAATGAATGTATTCGGACATGCTTTAATTGTGCTGCCGTTGTAAGAAACGTTAGGAATACCTGCGCTTTCACAAGCAGTAGGAGCACCCCAAGAGTCAGCATGCTGGCTGATAAGAACGCAACCATTGTTGATAAGTGTTGTTGCAGCTTCTTTTTCAAGAGCTTCATCATACCAAGAGTTTGTGTACTTAACTTCCATTGTTACATCTTTGCAGATATATCTTGCGCCAAGGAAGAATGAAGTATAACCTGATTTAACTTCTGCATACGGGAATGCACCAACGTAACCGATTTTTGCTTCAGAAGCTTTGATTTTACCACTGTCGATCATTTCCTGGATTTTCATACCTGCAGCAACACCTGCAAGGAAACGACCTTCATAGATTGATGCAAATGCATTGTGATAATTATCAAGTTTTTCTGTATGAGCTTTTGTACCTGTTGCATGGCAGAATTCTACTTCAGGATAGTCTTTTGCAGCCTGAATTACATAGTCTTCGTGACCAAAGCTGTTTGCGAAAACGATGTTACATCCCTGTTCAACAAGGTCAACTGCTGCTGAGTAACATGCGTCTGATTCATCAACGTTTGTTTTGATAATAACTTGTGAGTCAGTCAAACCAAGTTCACTCTGAACACTTTTAACTGCGTCAAGGAAGTTCTTATCATAAGTTGAGTTTTCATCATGCAAACAAATTATGCCGAATTTGATTTTGTCAGATGACACTTTGTTGCCTGAGTCTGCATCTGCTTGATTATTTCCGTTTGATCCGCATCCTGCTAAAATGCCGACACAAGAAAGAATTAAAGCAAATGCAAGTACGATTGATAATACTTTTTTCATAACATTTTCCTCCATTGCTTTTCAGCTTTTTTAATATATAGCAAATAATTTTGCTCAAAAATAACATAGAATCTTTTAACTTGGATTCATAAGCTTGTCCTGAATCAATCATAAAAAAACAAGCTTGCCGTCGTCAGTCATAGACTCTATTCTGGCAAGAGATTCAACTCTTACACCTTGGGAACGAATTATTTTTCCACCATTTTGAAAAGCTTTTTCAATTACAATTCCGGCTCCTGCAATTTCTGCTCCGGAATTTTTAACAAGTTCAATCAAACCGTTCAAAGCGCTGCCTTGTGCGAGAAAATCATCAATTATCAACACTTTGTCATTTTTATTCAAAAATTCTTTTGAAACTATAATATCATAAATTCTTGAATGAGTATATGATTCAACTTTTGAAGTATAAACATCAGAAGCAATATTTTTTGTCTGATTTTTTTTCGCAAACAAAACAGGCACTTCAAATGCTTCAGCAGTAAAACAAGCAATGCCGATTCCGGATGCTTCAATGGTAAGAATTTTTGTTATACCTTCATCTTTAAAACGTCTATAAAATTCTTTTCCGATTTCTTTAAGAAGTTTCGGGTCAATCTGATGGTTGAGAAAGCAGTCAACTTTCAAAACATTACCCGGAAACACTTTTCCGTCTTTTAAAATTCTATCTTTCAAAAGTTGCATTTTCCTGATAACCTCACAAATAAAAATTATAAATCAATTATATTATAAGTTGTCATAATTTGTCAATAAAACGTGCAAAAAAAATAATATTTATAAAACATAAAGATTTTGCCTGAAAATTTCTTTATAATATTCTCTTATGACAATTTCTCTGTCAAACTCATTTTCAACTTTTTTTCTGCCTTCAACACCCATTTTCACCTTTGATGAATATGGCAGATTGATAAATTTTTCAACCTTTTCAATCAAATCAGATGTTGACTTTGCTTTGAATGAAAAGCCTGAGATACCGTCATCAAATGTTTCTTTGCATCCGTGAATATCACTTGCAATAACAGGTCTGCCGCAAGCAAGACTTTCAAGCAACACATTTGACATTCCTTCGTGGTATGACGGCAAAACAACTGCGTGATGAGACCCATAAAACGATTTGACATCAAATCTGAGTCCATAATAATTTATTACACCGTCGTTGACGCACTGTTTTATCAGCTTATTTAAATTTTTATCCTCAATTTCACCTATAGCATCAAATGTAACATTATCATATCTGCTTATAATGTATCTGGCACATTCTGCAAACTCGTCAAACCCTTTATCTTTGCAAATTCTGCCAACAAACAAGAAAGAAATTTTATTGTTATCATCAGGATAATTAATAAAATCAAATTCTTTAAGATTTACTCCTGAACCTGGTAAAAGTTTCGAATTATCATTAACAATGTTTAAACTTTTAAAAAAGTCGAGATTGCTTTGATTCTGAAAAAACACGCACTTATTTTCTTCAATAGCTCGTTTGTAGAGAAACAACAATAGCTTTGAAAAAAATCCGCCTTTGACAATAGACGCACTGAGTCCCGTTACATTTGAAATGCAAGGTATTTTATTCTTCTTACAGATCAAGCCACCATAAATGTTGGGTTTGACAGTATAAGTCAAAACAATATCGGGATTTTCTTCTTTGATAATTAATTTGTATTTCCTGAATAATTTTAATTCTTTGAGAGGATTAACAGATTTGCTGTCAATGTTTGTTTCTATCATTTTACAGCCATGTGATTGAAAAAAGCCTGTTTTTTCACAATATTTACCTGCAACAGAAACGCTGTTGCCGTCAGATAACAATTTTAATATCAATTCTTTTCTGAAAGCAAACAAGCCCAAAACATTGTTAGTTAAAATTAATACTCTCATCTGTATTTATCCTTAATTTATATTTTCGGTATTATCTTCAATTGTGTCATTTTCATCAGAAGTAGTTTCTTCTGATTCTTCATCACTGTGTTTGACATTATATAACTTTGTAAAAGAATCAAAATCAATTTTCATATGACTTTTTATTACACTGTCAATTGAAAATTCAACATCAAAAACGTCAGAATC
>JAFOEP010000203.1 GCA_017380115.1 Clostridia bacterium
ATTAGTTCCGGCATCCATGTTGTCAGATATATTCCGGGAAACAAAAAAGTGTTATCATCATCAATTAAGTCTGGATTGTACGATATCCAACAATCGTATGTGTTTAGTTGTGTCTCCTTGTCAGGAAAGAAATCTTCGTCACGTTCCAAATATCCATCTATTATAAAATAGAGGCTAGATTTAGAATTTTCAAAATACATAATTAAACTTCCTTACAATGTAGTGATCTATATTCTTCTAAAATTTAACAATGTTGCAACAATTTGAAGAGATATAATTTAATTAATACAAAATATATTCCGCATCCATATTGCCGTTAGCAGCGGCTTTTTTTAGCCAATACTTGTATTTTTCTTTGTTTTCGTTAAAACGTGGATCAGACAAACGCTGATCATAAGTTGTGTATCCCATTTCTTTACAGAGGATTTCATTTTTCTTTGAATAAAGCATTGCCAATTGATACTGGGCACTATCATCTTCACCTTCCGCCGCATAAGTTAAATATTTTTCAGCAAGGTTTAAATCGACATCAGTATTTCTACCCTCAAAATAAATCATACCGAGTCTGTAATTTGACAAATTATGACCTTGCTCTCCTGCTTTTTTGAACCAATAGATTGCTTTGTTGATATCTTTTGTGACTGAATCTCCATGCTCATACATAGATCCACAACAGCATTGAGCAAAAGCCTCCCCTTTTTCGGCTCGTTCCAAGTAATCCTGCAATGAAGGTGGTTTATAAGTTTCAGTTTTCTTCACAGGTGCATCGTTTTTTGGTGTTTCTGAGGGTGTAACATTCGTCTTTATCTGTATTGTGTTTGTGGATGTTACAGTAATAGGTTTGTTCGTTTGTTTGTTGCTGGATGGTTTTATGATTTTTTTGAACAAACCTACAATGGCTTTGATTAAAAGAATTAATATCAAAAATATAAATCCGATAATACCAAAAGCAATAAAAATCCCAAAAATACCGAAGGCATCAAATAAAAATTCCCACAAGGGTAATAAAATTTCCGCCATATCAATTCTCCTTTAAAGTTTTTTCCATTATAGCATAATGTTTTAATGTTATCAATAACGAATATAACTTCACATTTTGAGAAAAATCGCAAAAAATAGCAGCCGAATAAATTCGACTGCATTTCTTTGGTCCGAGTGGCGAGACTTGAACTCACGGCCTCTTGACCCCCAGTCAAGCGCGCTACCAACTGCGCCACACCCGGTTGTTTTTTAACGAAAATATATTAACACATTTCATTTTGTTTTGCAATACTTTTTCAAAATTTTATTACTTAATCTATTTAATGTTATTTTTTATAAAAATTTTATTTTTTTATTGCTTTTTCAGTATACAATTAAATATTTTAAAAAATATTAAATAAATGGTTGTTTAGTTTTTAATTTTGTGGTAGAATAATACAGAATATTATTGTTTTTGCGGAGGAAAATTATGAGCAAAAAATTTTACATCACAACAGCAATTGCTTACACTTCAAGAAAACCACATATTGGTAACAGTTATGAAATTGTTATGACTGATGCTATTGCACGATACAAACGAATGCAGGGTTATGATGTTTTTTTCCTTACGGGGACTGATGAACACGGTCAGAAAATAGAAGAAGCTGCAAAAAATGCGGGTATTACACCAAAAGAATATGTAGACAAAGTTTCTTCTCAGATTAAAGAAATATGCGATTTATTGAACACTACTTACGATCATTTTATCAGAACCACTGACACTTACCACGAAAAAACTGTTCAGGATATTTTCAGAAAGCTTTATGATCAGGGTGATATTTACAAAAGTGAATATGAAGGTCTTTACTGTACTCCTTGCGAGTCTTTCTGGACTGAGTCTCAACTTGTTGACGGTAAATGTCCCGATTGTGGCAGAGAAGTTATCAAAGCCAAAGAAGAAGCTTATTTCCTGAAAATCACCAAATATCAGAAACAGCTTGAAAAATACATTGAAGACAACGAAAACTTTATCTTCCCTGAAAGTCGTAAAAAAGAAATGATAAACAACTTTATCAAGCCGGGACTTCAGGACCTTTGTGTTTCAAGAAGCACTTTCAAATGGGGTGTTCCCGTTACTTTTGACGACAAGCATGTTATTTATGTATGGATTGACGCTCTTTCAAACTATATTACTGCTCTTGGATATTCAGCAGATGGAAATCACGACGAGAACTACAAAAAATACTGGCCTGCTGATGTTCATATTATCGGAAAAGACATTCTTCGTTTCCATACAATTTACTGGCCAATAATTCTTATGGCACTTGGTGAGCCGTTACCAAAGCAGGTTTTTGCTCATCCATGGCTTCTTTTCGGAAACGACAAAATGTCAAAAAGCAAAGGAAACGTTATTTATGCTGATGACCTTGTTGAGCTTATAGGCGTTGACGCTGTCAGATATTATCTTCTTTCCGAAATGCCATATATCACAGACGGTTCTATCACTTACGAAACTATTATTGAAAGATATAATTCTGACCTTGCAAATACTCTTGGCAATCTTGTAAACAGAACTATCGCAATGAGCCACAAATATTTCGACGGTGAAATCAAATCAAAAGATTTCATTGAAGACATTGATGATGAATTAAAATCTGTCTGTGTTGACAGTGTAAAGAAAGTTGATACTCTTCTCAAAGAATACAGAGTCAGCGATGCAATTTCTACAATTATGAACATTGCAAAAAGAAGCAACAAATATATTGACGAAACAATGCCATGGTCACTTGCAAAAGATGAAGAAAAGAAAGACAGACTTGGCACTGTTCTTTACAATTTGCTTGAAAGTATCCGTTTTGTTGCAGTTTTAATGTCTCCTTTTATGCCGGAAACAGCTGAAAAGATTTTTGAACAATTAAACACATCAATCAAATCTTATGACAGCATTTCTTCTTTCGGAAATCTTGAAGAAGGAAACAAAGTTGGCGTTGCTACTCCCCTGTTTTCAAGAATTGACGCTGAAAAAATGATGAAAGAAATTGAAGAAAAACAAAATAAATCTGATGTTGACCAAAAATTAAAAGAAGAAATCGAAGGCGTTGCTAAAATCGGAATTGAAGATTTTGCAAAAGTCGATTTGAGAGTTGCTAAAATTGTTGAGTGTGAAAATGTTAAAAAAGCTAAAAAATTGCTCAAACTCACTCTTGATGACGGCACCGGAATCAGCAGAACAGTTGCATCAGGAATTGCTCAGTTCTATAAACCTGAGGAACTTGTTAACCACAACATTATTCTTGTTTCAAATCTCAAGCCTGCAACTCTTTGTTCAGTAGAATCACAAGGTATGATTTTAGCGGCAGATTGTGCTGAAAATGATGTTAAAGTTATTTTTGTCGACGATCTTCCAATTGGTGCAAAAATAAGATAATGAATAATATTTTTGATTCTCACGCACATTATGACGATGAAAAATACTGTCAGGACAGAGATGAAACTTTAGAAAAAGTATTTTCTTCCGGAGTTTGTGGCATCATAAACTGTGGCTCTGATATTGATTCATCAATTCAGTCAATCAATCTTTCAAAGAAATATGACAAAATTTATTCTGCCGTTGGTGTTCACCCTCACAGTGCAGAAGATGATTCTGATAAACTTAATTGTTTGGAAGACTTGATCAAAGAAGAAAAAGTTGTTGCCATCGGTGAAATCGGCCTTGATTATCATTACGATTTTTCAGACAGAGAAATTCAGAAATCTGTTTTTGAAAAACAGTTAATATTTGCCAATGAACATAATCTTCCGGTTATTATTCATTCAAGAGAAGCAACAGAAGACACTCTTTGTTTATTAAAAAAGCACAAACCAAAAGGTGTTGTTCATTGTTTCACAGGCAGCGTTGAAACAGCAAAAGAACTTGTATCTTTGGGATTATATATCGGATTTGGCGGTGCAGTTACTTTCAAAAATGCTCTCAAACCTGTACAATCCTGCAAATATGTTCCACTTGACAGAATTTTGCTTGAAACAGATTGTCCATATATGACACCTGTTCCTTTTAGAGGTAAAAGAAATGATTCTTCTTTTATAGAATATACAGCAAAGAAAATTTCTGAAATTAAAAATATTGATGTTCAGGAATTAATTAACACAGCAACAAATAATACTTTGAAACTTTTTTCAATTATAACAGAGGTATAAAATGTACAAAATATTTATAGACGGAAAAGCCGGTACAACAGGTTTAAGAATTTATGACAGACTCGGACAAAGAGACGATATACAGTTAATTACTTTACCTGAAGAAGACCGTAAAAAACTTGATTGCAGAATTGAAGCAATAAACAGTTCTGATATTTCATTTTTGTGTTTACCTGACGCTGCTTCTATTGAAGCTGTTGAACACGCAAGTAAAAATGTCAGAATCATTGACACTTCAACAGCTCACAGAACTAATCCGGATTGGGCTTATGGTTTTGCTGAGCTTTCCGATGAACACAGAGAAAAAATTATTCATTCAAACAGAATATCTGTGCCCGGATGTCACGCAAGTGGTTTTATTGCTTTGATTTATCCGTTGATAAAAAATGGAATAATATCTCCTGACTGTGATTTGTCATGCACATCTATTTCAGGTTACAGTGGTGCAGGCAAACAGGCAATTTCAATTTACGAAGGCGATGAAAAGCCTGATTTGTGGAATGCTCCGAGAGAATATGCTATTTTACAAGAGCATAAACACCTCAAAGAGATGAAAGCTATTACAGGAATTAACAAAGCTCCGATATTTATGCCTATAATCGCTGATTATTACTCAGGTATGCTTGTAACAATCGGACTTCATAAAAGTCAGCTTAATCCAGGCAAAACAAAGCAGCACGTTATTGAAGCTTATTCTTCTTTATATAACAACGATATTGTTAAATATTGCGAAAACGTTGACGAAGAAAACTTTGTGTCAGCAAAAGCCATGTCAGGCAAGGATGATATGCAGGTTTTTGTCAGCGGAAACGATGAACGAATTTTGCTTCTTGCAAGATATGATAATCTTGGAAAAGGTGCCTCAGGTGCAGCAATTGAATGTATGAATATTGCAATGGGAAAAGACGAAAAAACAGGTCTTAATATTTGAAAGGAAGTTTTATAATGCATTACATAAGTGGCGGCGTTTGTGCTGCAAAAGGATTTTCTGCAAACGGTATACATTGTGGAGTCAGAAAAAATAAAACAAAAAAAGATTTGGCATTGATTTTCAGCGATGAAAGAGCCGTTGCGGCAGGTGTTTATACAACAAACCTTGTCAAAGGAGCCCCGTTAATTGTCACCAAAAACAATATCAGCGACGGTTATGCTCAGGCAATGATTTGCAACAGCGGAAACGCAAACACTTGCAACGAAAACGGAATCGAAATGGCTGAAGAAATGACAGAATGTGTTGCCAAAGAATTAAACATAGCCAAAAACGATGTTATTGTTGCTTCAACAGGTGTTATTGGTCAGGAATTTCCTATTGAACCTATTTTAGAAGGTATCCCCTCTCTTGTTGCAGGACTTGGTGACAAAAGCAGTTATGCTGCTCATGCTATCCTTACAACTGATACTCAGAAAAAAGAAATTGCAGTTAAATTTAAAATCGGTGACAAAGATTGCGTTCTTGGTGGTATTTCAAAAGGTTCGGGAATGATTCATCCGAACATGGCAACAATGCTTACGTTTTTAACAAGCGATGTTAACATTTCAAGCAAAATGCTTCAAAAAGCATTGAGTGATGTTGTCAGTGATACATTTAATATGATAAGCGTTGATGGTGACACATCAACTAACGATATGGTCACTATTATGGCAAACGGAATGGCTGAAAATGAAATTATAGA
>JAFOEP010000204.1 GCA_017380115.1 Clostridia bacterium
GATGCCTGAAAGCGAGAGAATCAGTACACCATTAAAAAATGTTTTCGGACTCAATCGAGAGAACAACCTTTCTTTTGACAACAACTCGCTTGTATGGACGAATTACACAAGTGACGGAACCATTCTTGGCGAAGAAAACGACCATACGTATTCCGTTTCAAACTGCCTTGCGCAACTTTGGCAGAACGCGATCGATGAGGGAAAACCGTTGCCAAATCTGTATATAATTACCATAGCCATTGGAGCACAAGGGGTTACCGAAAAAAGCGCTTATGAAATTCAATATTCCCGGTGGCAGAAGCAAACTGTGTATCGCTGTTGCACCGAGCAAGAAACATTTCCTCTTCACTTCAATTTATTGGGCTCATCAGTGCAACAAAAATGATGATGCATGCGATATACCTTCATCTGATTCAAAAGCATAGTTTATATAAGATAGAATAACAGGGCGTTTATATCAATAGCCAACATAGATGCAATGCAGAAAAGCTTGTTTTAAAAGTCCTCGATTTTCGAGGGCTTTCTTTATATGTATTAAATTTTTTTCAATGTTATACAATTGTCAGAAAACGGGTATTTTTTCGTTTAATACTATTGACAAGGCAATTTTTTATTGCTATATTGATTGGGAAAGGAGAGTGAAAAAATTGAAATATAATCAGTGGAAAAAATTAAGTGTTCCTGTGATGAACGATGATTTTTCAAAGTATCCTGAACGATATATTAAACAGTTTAAAAAGAGTGGCGCTCAGTTCGTTTTTTTATCGCTGAGACGCACATTTGATTCCGAGCTTATAGAAAAACAATTGCAATCTCTCAAAGAAAATATAAAACTGCTTTCTTCTGAGGACTTTGAGGTCGGCTTCTGGACACAAAGCTTAGGCTTTGGTGTTCCTTTGACAGAAAGTGAACAAAAATTGGCTGACTTCACAAAAATCAGAGGTTTAGACGGTAATGTTGCAGGTGATGCATTCTGCCCGACTGACCCACGTTATACCGAATATCATCGCAACATCGTCATTGGCGCTGCAAAAGCGGGTGCGCGTTATATTATGCTTGACGATGACCTTTGTTTAAATGTCCGTCCCGGACTCGGATGTACCTGCGAAAAACATCTTGAGCTTTATGAAAAGAAAATAGGCCGCCCAGTTACGCTTGAAGAGATACGAGGTCTTGTTTATAAAAATAATTCATGCAGCGAGGACAGACAGAAGTGGCTTGACTGTATGGGAGAAACGCTTGTGGATTTCTGCCGAACAATGAGACAGGCGGTGGACAGCGTTGATCCGACTATCAGAATGGGATTTTGCGCAGGTTATACATCATGGGATCTTGAGGGGATTGATGCAATCTCGCTCACAAAGGTTCTTGCAGGCGGCACACGCCCTTTTTTACGTCTTACCGGCGCTCCTTATTGGGCTGAGATGCGTCGTTTTCCCGGACAGACGATGCATCACATTGTAGAATTTACACGTATGCAGCAATCATGGTGTGAAGCTGAGGATATTGATTTCTTCACTGAGAATGACTCCTATCCTCGTCCGCGTTATCGAATTCCTGCTTCATATCTTGAAACGTTTGATTTTTGTATGACTGCTTCAGGCTGCTCGGAACAACTCAAATATATGTTTGATTATTGCTCGAATCCCGAATACGAAGAAGGATATCTGAAAGCACATCTTCACAACCGTAATGTCATAGATAAGGTTGAAAAAATAACTGAAAACCTTTCAGATGAAGGTATATATGTCTATGAGCCGATGCGTAAAACTGCAAAAATGCGTCTTCCTGAACGCACATACGAAGACCATATAATGCGTGCTTGTTCTTTTTCATATGCGGCAGAAATGTTGAGTGGTTTGGGCATATCAACGACATATCACGAGCACGACGGAGTTACCGCATCGTTTGGTGCAAGTGGTCAGACAGTTCCGACAAACAAAAAAGGATATATTCTTGATATAGAATCGGCGCTTGCTTTGCAGGAACGTGGAATAGACACAGGACTTCTGTCAGCTGTTCCCGCAAAAGAACGTGCGACATTTGAGTATTTTAAAAATAACAATGACCGTATACAACTCGATTGGCTTGATACAACGTGGGAAACTCTGTTTTTTAATGCTAAAATTAAGGATAACGCACAGATTATGAGCGAATTTCAGTGCGAAAAAGAAAGTTATCCTGCGTCTTACTACTATGTAAACGATGAAGGAACACCGTTTTTAGTGTTTACCTTCCGTGCTGATACAATGGCGACGGGTGGTTCACTTTTCCGATCCTATTACAGACAGGCGCAGCTGATTGAAACAATTGAAGCTATGGGCACGAAATTGCCTGCCGTGATAAAAAAAGAACCGGGAGCATATTTGATCTGCCGTTCGGGAGACGGTCAGCTCGCTGTCGCAATTTGCAATTTCAGTCTTGATCCGATTTATACACCACATATCAAGCTCGCAAAAGAATGGAAAAATGCTGAATTTATCGGCTGCAACGGAACGTTGAAAAATAACGAATTGGAGCTTTCAGACATCCATCCTTACGGGTTTGCTGCTGTATTGCTGAAATAATTGCTGTAATATATATACGAAGAGGTGAAATACTATGCCCACAAATAAAAATGCTGTATTCATAATGCTTGGTCAATCCAACGCAGTCGGATATGCCACATTGATGCCTGAAAGCGAGAGAATCAGTACACCATTAAAAAATGTTTTCGGACTCAATCGAGAGAACAACCTTTCTTTTGACAACAACTCGCTTGTATGGACGAATTACACAAGTGACGGAACCATTCTTGGC
>JAFOEP010000205.1 GCA_017380115.1 Clostridia bacterium
CTTGGTGCAAACGTTGCTGAATCATATTTGTATTTATATGATGGAGAATACATTGACTCATATCTTCAATATGCTTCTGCTTCACAAGGCTCTTTTATGCTCAGCAAGATATTAAGTGGTAAAATGGGCCTTTATCCTGATGCTATTGAACATTTTCTTATTGATAAAGATTTTGGATTGGGTGATGATGTTAAAACAATTATTGATTCGATTGTTACTATTTTGAATAAAACATACGGCCTTGATCTGATTTGTAATATATTCAATTATTCATATGAAGATATTTATATGGACATTATTCCACGTTTGATAGGAGCAACTTACGGAACATTCCCTGGATATTGGTCAATGGTAATGGACTGTGATTACGAAGAAGCTAAAGAAGTTTCTCTTTATAGTCGTGGATATGATGCAGATTCAAAAATGGTAAAGCGTTTAGATGATTTTCATTATAATGTAATGATGAATAAAGAGCAGTTATTTTCTGAAATGAAAGAAAAAGGTGTTAATATCTGCAATATTACAAAGTATGGTTATGCTCCTTTTTTCTATTTGAGAGATGTTGAACAGTTGAACGACGACACTTGCTTTGTCACTGCTTCATCAGAAGGTGCTACAACTTCAACAACAACAGATATATTACCAATTCCTTATATTGTCAGAGCTATGATTGAAGAAAATGACAAATATATTTCACCTGATTTTAAGATTGATGCATCTACTTGTCTTAATCCTGATTCAACATGGTTTATTAAAAATCTTAAACACTCTGATTTTCCAAATGTTGTAAATGACTTAATGGTAAATATCCTTAATAACAATGATTGCACAGTTGATTCATTTGAAAATTATCCTCAGTTTTTAGTTTATGACGGAGAAAAACTGAATGTTATGGATAGTGAAAATCAGAACACTGATTCAAGATACAAGACTACGTTTTTTGGCGCTTGCATATCTCTTGTTAAGGCTATGTTCAATCTCATAATCAATTCTAAATAAATGAGAGGTAATCGTTATGAGTAAAGGAATATTGAGAATAATAACTTTTATTTTTTGCTTTGCAATTCTTGCTTCTTCTTTGAGCAGTTGCAAAAATCAAGAAAAAGAAGTTGATTCCACAACAAAATCAAATGAATATGTTGAGGAAATCAGCGATCTTACTTCTGATATTAATGATAACAAAGATGACAAGGTTGAAATTAAAAATGAAGATGAAGATTTTTCTGAAACAAAAGATTCTGAAACAAACAATCAAACAACAAAGTCATCAAAAATTACTACGACAAAAGCAACAACAATTAAAAACATATCATTAACTTCAGGATTAACAAGTTCAAATAAAAAAGAAGTTTTGAAATATTATAAACTTGTTGCTTCTAAAAATTCAGAATTAAAGATTCATAAATCATTATCTCTTACATCTCTTAACATTGGAAATGTAACTATTGACGGTAAAAATGACCCTGAAAAATTAGAAAAGGGTACAAATATTTTTACTACACTTGCAAAAGCAGCTCTTAAACTTTCAAGCGGTAATGTTAAATTTCCGGGAAATCCGTCTGCTATAAAAGAAAGTGACTGGATTTCTGCAAAAGCTGTTAATGATGGGAAATATACAACACTTAATATTAAAGTTGTGCCTCAGACTGATGGCGCAAACGGAAAAGAATTTGAGGGAAGCGTCGGAAGAAGTATGCAAGTACTTCCGGGATTTGAATATGCACTTGCAGAATTAAAATCAATGACTGCCGATTTTAAAAACGGCGACGTTAAAATTGAATATCTTAATCCGACAATTACCATCAAAGTTGAAAACGCAAC
>JAFOEP010000206.1 GCA_017380115.1 Clostridia bacterium
GAACAAAAGGGCTATTCACAGGTTTTGTGGCTTGACGGTGTTGAAAGAAAATATATCGAAGAAGTTGGCGCAATGAACGTAATGTTCAGAATCGGCGATGAAATTGTAACACCTGAACTCACGGGATCAATTCTTCCGGGAATCACAAGAAAATCCTGCATAGAGCTTTTGAAAAAAGAGGGTTACAAAGTCAGCGAAAGACTTCTCAGCATTGATGAGTTGAGCGAAGCAATGAAAAACGGCACTCTTAAAGAAGCATGGGGTTGTGGTACAGCAGCAGTAATTTCCCCGATAGGAGAACTTTGCTACAAAGACACAAAATATACTGTCAATGACGGAGAAATCGGAGAAGTAACCCAGAAATTGTATGATACATTAACAGGCATTCAATGGGGAAAAATCGAAGACGAATTCGGATGGATAGAAAAACTTGACTGATACAAAACGGCGAGATAAAAAATCTCGCCGTTTTTTTTGAAAAAAGTATTGCATTATATTTTATGTTGTGATATAATTTATCGGTAAAACGCACGCGGGCGTTTGGTTTTGCATGTGCATTTTTCTAAAAATGTTGTAAAACTCTATCCCTGCGGTGGAAAAAACAAAAAGGAGGACATAATAATGTCAGTAGTATCAATGAAACAACTTTTGGAGGCTGGTGTACATTTTGGTCACCAAACAAAAAGATGGAATCCGAAAATGGCTGAATACATTTTCACAGAACGTAACGGAATTTACATCATCGACCTTCAGAAAACCGTAAAGAAACTCGAAGAAGCATATATGTTTATTCGTGAAATCGCAGCAAGTGGCGATGACATTCTTTTCGTAGGAACAAAAAAACAGGCTCAGGATTCTGTAAAAGAAGAAGCAATCCGTTGCTCAATGCCATTCGTAAACGCACGTTGGCTTGGTGGTATGCTCACAAACTTCAACACAATCCAGAAGAGAATCAAAAGACTTGCTCAGCTCAAAGCAATGGAAGCTGACGGAACATTCGAACTTCTTCCTAAAAAAGAAGTTATCAAACTCAATCTTGAAATCGAAAAACTTGAAAAATATGTTGGCGGTATCACAAACATGAAAAAGAAACCTGCCGCAATGTTCATAGTTGACCCAAGAAAAGAAAGAATTGCAGTTGCAGAAGCAAAGAAACTTAATATTCCGATCGTAGCAATTGTTGACACAAACTGTGATCCTGATGAAGTTGACTATGTAATTCCTGGTAATGACGATGCTATCCGTGCAGTAAAACTTATTGCAGGAGCAATGGCAGACGCAATTATCGAAGCTCGTCAGGGCGAACAGACAGAAGCTGCTGCTGAAGAAGTAGTTGAAGAAGTAAAAGCAGAAGAAACTGTTAACGAATAATATAAAAAACAAGAAATAAATCGGAGGTAAAAATAAATGGCATCATTTACAGCAAAAGATGTTCAGGCTTTACGTGAAAAAACAAACGTAGGCATGATGGATTGTAAAAAAGCTTTGGTTGAAGCTGACGGAGATATGGATAAAGCAATTGACCTTCTCAGAGAAAAAGGACTTGCAACTGCTGCAAAAAAAGCAGGCAGAATCGCAGCTGAAGGTATTGTTGTTGCATATAACGATGAAGCAAAAAAAGTTGGCGTTGTTGTAGAACTTAACATTGAAACTGACTTTGCAGCAAAAAATGAAAGCTTCAAAGAATTTGCTCTTGATGTAGCAAAAACAATTGTAGAAAATAACCCTGCAGACGTTGAAGCACTTTATGAATCAAAATTCATTGGTTCTGATATGTCAGTTAAAGATGCACAGAACGAAGTATTTATGAAAATTCGTGAAAATATGAATATTCGTAGATTTGAAAGAGTAGAAGGACCTGTTGCAACATATGTTCACGCAGGTGGATCTGTTGGCGTAATGGTAGAATTCGATGTTGACGACGCAGCAGCTTCAAAAGAAGAATTCAAAGTTATGGGAAAAGACGTTGCAATGCAGATTGCAGCTATGTCACCACAGTATGTTTGTCCGAAAAGTGTTCCTGAAGATGTTGTTGAACATGAAAAAGGCATTCAGATGGCTCAGATTAAAGCTGATCCTAAAATGGCAGGCAAACCTGAAAAAGTTCTTGAAAACATTATTGGCGGTAAAATCAATAAATTCTTCAAAGAAATTTGTCTTGTTGAACAGGCATTCGTTAAAGATGGCGACATCAGCGTAGGCAAATATGTTGAAAATGTTGCAAAAGAAATTGGTAGCGACATTAAAATCAAGAGCTTTATTCGCTTTGCAAAAGGCGAAGGCATGGAAAAGAAAGAAGACGACTTTGCAGCAGAAGTTGCAAGTATGATGAACTAATTTTCCAAAAAAATATGTAGCCGAAAGCGTGGGCTTCCCCGCAACTAACGGCTCAACGAAGAAACCACAAACGCTTCGGTTTCAGTCGTTGATAATATTTTGCTTTGAAATTTATTAATAATACAGGTTAATATTTTCCATTAAAAACAGAAAATTACAATTAGATTTGTAATTGAATTGGAGGTATTTAATATGAGTTGGTATTTATGGCTTTTAGGTGGATTACTTATTGCCGCTTCATTGTTCCTTATAATAGTAGTTCTTCTTCAGGAAAGTAAATCAGCAGGCTTATCAGGTGCAATTTCCGGTGGCGCTGATACATTCTTCGGAAAGAACAAAGGACGTACAATTGAAGCAAAACTTGAAAAGATGACAAAAGTTGTTGCAACATTGTTTTTTGTTCTTGCAATTGCAACTACATTCGTTCTTCTGTTTGTATTTAACAAGTAATCTTCATACAACAAAAAATCACACCCGATACATCAATGTATCGGGTGTTTTTATGTTTGAAAACAAATTAAATCAACTCAAATTTTAAAGTATTCATCATCAAAATCAAAATCATTTTCATTGAAAAAGAAATCATTTTCATCAGAATCGTAACAGTAATCATCGTCATCGTCATTTAAAACGTACGGCACTTCTGCTACAACTTCAAATTTTTGACCTCTCATCCAGATTGAAGGAGTGACTCTGATCTCATATCCGCAGCCATTTGGTGTAATCCATTCGTGCATAGGTGCTTCGGGAATACCGTAAACAGAAAGTAACGACATAATAATACCACCGTGAGTGACAATTGCCGCTTTTGTTGTGCCCGTTTTCATAAGACCTTCAACGATTTTTTCAAAACATTTGCAAATTCTGTAAGAAAACTTTTCGTTGCTTTCACCGAAAGGTGGCTCAACACCTCTTTCACCTGCAAGCCAACGTGAAAAAATCTCATTATCCTTCAAATCGTCGGCGCTTTTGCCCTCAAATGAGCCGAAGTTATATTCGATCAGATCTTCAATCTCAATTGCATTGTTTTCAGGAAAAAGAAGCTGAGCGGTTTTGGTGCAACGTTTCAAAGGACTTGTAAAAACAGCATCAACATCAGGGAAGATATAGTCTTCCTTCATTTTCTGAATTTGTTTAATA
>JAFOEP010000207.1 GCA_017380115.1 Clostridia bacterium
CAGATGGCATCATCATTCCATGCAGCCACTTTTACAACAGGTTTTCCTCTTGTCATACAAGTATTTATCCTTGAAAAATGGTCTTCTATGTATGAATATTCTTTATACCACGATGACTGATATGAGATTGATGCAGGATAATCTCTCTTTGCTTCGCCTTCCATTGAAACCCATGAAAGATGCGGTACTCTGACTGTTACCCCAAGAGCTGCCTGCCAGTCACCCTGGATTTTATGGCCTCGGAAATCGTAGTCCCATCCCGTTACGCCGTAAAGCTCAGACATCATTGCTTCTCTGCCATATTGATGAACTGCTGACTGTGCCTGTTTTGCAGTTGTATAAGCATAAGTATTTGCCAGAACATCAATTCCCGGTATGTTGAAGCTTCTGTATGAACGCATACAGTCGCCAAGTGCTCCTGTTTGCTTTTCAAGTGAATCTTCTTCCATCATATGACCTGTAAGTGCAATTGAATTTTCTTCGCACCATTGACCACAAGTGTCAGCAAATGCTTCAGCAAATCTTTCTGATATATGGTCATGATAATTATATCTTGCAGAAGAAACTTTATCTTTCATATCCCAGAAAAGCTCCGGCAATGTGTCAAAAATATCTGCGTTATATACCTCTTGATATGTTTGTGGTATATCATTTGTCCACGGCAAAAAAACATCTGATCTGTCATTTGAATTGTTAAGACGACCTTTTGCAGTAAACTGAGGTTCATCTGTAAAAATTGCAGGAATTGTTTTGTCAAATTCTTCGGAAACTTCCTTTTTATATGCTTCATGAGTGATTTCAACAAACTTTTTAATTGCATCTTTATTGAGAGTATCAACATAAGTCTGGTTGTTAAACCACGATGACGGCTGATGAACGTCAATGTAAGCGTACCATTTTACGCCCTTTACTTCTTCATCTTTTTCAATTCTTCTATATTCCTTGAGATATCCGTCCTCATCAAGAACAACATCATAGCAACACAACAATTCACTTTTTTCTGTTCTTGAACCCATTGACCTTGAAATTACTATCTGCTTCTGGATTTTATATTCTTCCTTGGGCACTGTTGTAAACACAAGACATCTTGCACGGTAGCGCTCATCTTTTGTCACATATCCGCCAGCTGAACCGGATGGCCATCTGTCCTCGTCATAAAGCCATGTGAGCATTTCGTTTTCTTTTGATTTGTTTATACAACTCTTAACAAGGTCAAAATATTCTTCTGACAAATATTTTGTTTGCATACCCGTTCTTACATGGATATGATATCCCCCGAATCCCATTTCCTTAAAAATATCAATCTGTCTTAAAAGTTCATCCTTTTCAAGTTTACAGTTCCAAGCCCAAAAAGGAGTTCCCCTATATTCAGATGTCGGATTTCTGAAGAGATTATCATCTAATTTTTCCAAACCGTTCTTCTTGTATAACATAATCGGGGCCCCCACAAAAAAGTCGCACCTGCACAATGCATCTGCTCATTCTGAATTTTCTTGATAATATCACATCAAAAACAAAAAGTCAATATATTAACTTGAACAAATGTTATGTTTATTGTATAATCAATTAAACAAAGGAGTGGTAACAATTGACTAATTTACTTTTAAAACTTTTTATTAAAGACTATAACAACACATCGGATAATTTTGTTCGTCAGAAATATGGTTTTCTCAGTGGCATTGTCGGTATCATCGTTAACATAATTCTCGCCACAATCAAACTGATTATCGGTATAACAGTTAACAGTATTTCTATTACTGCCGACGCCGTCAACAACTACTCTGACGCAGGTTCTTCTGCCGTCACTCTCATCGGCTTTAAAATTGCCAACAGACCGGCAGACGAAGAACATCCTTTCGGCCACGGAAGATACGAATATATTGCAGGGCTTATCGTTAGTTTTGTTGTTCTGATTTTCGGATTTGATTTGATGAAAACTTCGGTTGAACGTATTTTCAATCCTGTCAGCCTTAATTTCAGCATCATTGCTGTTGTTGCACTTTCTGTTTCAATCTTAGGAAAAATCTGGTTGGCTTTCTTCAACAAAAAACTTGCCAAGGCTATTAATTCCCCGACAATGTCTGCGGTTGCTACTGATTGTATAAGCGACTGCGCAGCTACTGCTGTAACGATTGTTTCTTTGCTTCTTTCTTATTTCACAAAAATCAACATCGACTCATATCTCGGCATCTGCGTTGCTATCATCATCTTTATTGCAGGTATAAATATCATCAAAGAAACTCTTAACCCTCTTATTGGTCAGGCAATTGACAAGGAAACTGCCAATAAAATCCGTGGTGAACTTATGTCTTATGAAGGTATCATCGGAATGCATGACCTCATAATACACAGCTATGGTACCAACAACACTTTTGGAAGTGTCCACGCAGAAGTACCCGCAAACTGCAATATCCTCGAAATCCACGATACTATCGACACCATTGAACGTGAAATCAAACGAAAATTTGGCATTGAAATTTCAATTCATATGGACCCTCTCGTGACAGATGACAAATTTGTTGATGAAATGAAAGAAATGACTTTCCATTTACTTTCCGAAATTGATGATAATATTTCTTTCCACGATTTCAGAGTTGTCAGTGGGCCTATACACACAAACTTCATCTTTGATGTTGTTATGCCTCATAGCATGAAATATTCCGAAAGCGAATTCATTAAAATAATCTCAGACAAATTTACTGAAAAAAACGAAAACTATTTTGCAGTTGTTACTGTTGACAGGAATTTTGTTCTTTAACTTGTTTTGTGCTTTTTTTACAAAATATTACAAATTTCTCATCGGCAATTTTTATCATAATTTTTGTTTTTTCTCTTTTCAAAATTGATTTTTCATAGTACAATATATATAAATGTAATTTATCACGCTCAAAGAAACATTGGAGGAAGTTTATTATGCCGGAATTTTTAGAAGAATTTACAACCGTACCTGTGGGGAAACTTGGTCTTATCTCTTTGCCCGGATGCGAAGAATTAACAAAGAAAATTGACTCTTATATCACCAACTGGAGAAAACAAAGAGAAAGCGAACACAAATCAACTATCGCTTTTTCAGGATATCAGAAAGATTCTTACATCCTTAATGTAGAATTCACCCGTTTTGGTACCGGTGAAGGAAAAGCTACTATAAAAGAAACAGTCAGAGGATATGACATCTTTATCGTTTGCGATATGTTTAACCATGGTATTTCATACAAAATGTACGGAAAAGAATTTCCTATGAGTCCTGACGAGCATTACGCCAACCTCAAACGTGCAATCAGTGCCGTTGCAGGTAAAGCAAGAAGAATCACTGTTATTATGCCGATGCTTTACGAAGGACGTCAGCACAAACGCTCTTCAAGAGAATCTCTTGACTGTGCTATCGCTTTGCAGGAGCTTTGCAACGGAATGGGCGTTGACAACATTATCACTTTTGATGCTCACGACGCAAGAGTTCAGAATGCTATCCCTCTTAAAGGATTTGAAAACGTTACAACTTCTTACCAGATGATTAAAACTCTGGTCAGAAATGTTGACAACCTTAAATTTGACAAGGATAATCTTATGATTATCTCCCCTGACGAAGGTGGTATGTCACGTTGTATGCAGTATTCAAACTATCTTGGTCTTGACCTTGGTATGTTCTACAAGCGTCGTGACTATTCAAGAATCGTTGACGGCAGAAATCCGATTATTGAACATCAGTTCCTCGGTTCAAATATTGAGGGCAAGGATGTTATGATTATCGACGATATGATTTCTTCAGGTGAATCAATGCTTGACGTTTCAAGAAAGCTTAAAGAGCTTGGTGCAAACAGAGTGTTCATCTTCTCTGCATTC
>JAFOEP010000208.1 GCA_017380115.1 Clostridia bacterium
CTTTCGCTCTTTGTTCCGAGAAGCTCTGTGCGGCATTCCTTTAAAATACCTTTCTTTTCAAGCTGCATAGCAAGGTTAAGACCTGTTTGACCACCGATACCAGGAATAATAGCATCAGGACGCTCGTGGCGGATAATCTTTGCCACATATTCGAGAGTCAAAGGCTCCATATATACTTTATCAGCGATAATAGTGTCAGTCATAATAGTTGCAGGGTTAGAGTTGCAAAGAACAACTTCATATCCCTCTTCTTTAAGTGCAAGACACGCCTGTGTACCTGCATAGTCAAATTCAGCAGCCTGACCGATAACGATAGGACCTGAACCGATAATAAGAATCTTTTTGATATCTGTTCTTTTTGCCATTGATTAATTCCTCCTGAGTTTCTATATTAAATCAATTTGATAAAATTACTTTTTATATACGATTTTTCCGTCACATACAGTCGCAAGGCAACGTCCGTTAACTTTCCAGCCTTCAAAAGGTGTTGCTTTACCGAGAGATACAAATTCGGCTGGGTCTATGGTGTATTCTTCTTCAATATCCCAGATAGAATAGTCACAACCAAGCGGTATATCAAAGCGTTTTCTTGGATTGATAACCATAAGCTCTACAAGGCGGTCCATAGTAATAATACCCGTTTTTACAAGGTAAGTATACATAATCGGGAATGCCGTTTCAATGCCCACTACGCCGAAAGCACTGTTTTCAAGACCTTTCGATTTTTCCTCAGCAGAGTGAGGTGCATGGTCAGTTGCAATCATATCAATAGTGCCATCAATAATGCCTTCAATAAGAGCATCACGGTCTGCTTTGCTTCTTAATGGTGGATTCATCTTGAATCTGCCATCCTCCTGAAGCATGGAATCGTCCATTACAAGATAATGTGGACCTGTTTCACAAGTTATATCAACACCCTCTGCCTTTGCCTTACGGATAATATCTACACTTTCTTTTGTAGATATATGGCAGACGTGGTATTTAACGCCGATTTCTTTAACAAGCTCAATATCTCTTGCAATCTGAGCCCACTCACTTTCAGAGCAGATTCCACGATGTCCGTGCTCTTTAGCATAATCGCCATCGTGAATATAACCGTCACGCAAAAGTTCATTTACCTCGCAGTGTGCAACAATAGGTTTGTTAAGCTCCTTGGCTTTTTTCATAGCTTCACGCATCATATCGTCTGACTGCACACCTCTGCCATCATCAGAAAAACCGATAACGTCTGGTGCCATACCGTTAAGGTCAGAAAGTTCTTCACCTTTCTCCCCTACTGTAATAGAGCCATAAGGATAAACGTGAATGCAAGCTGAAGTTTCAATTATATCTTTCTGGATTTTAAGATGTTCTATGCTGTCAGGCACGGGATTTAAGTTTGGCATAGTGCATACAGCAGTATAGCCACCTTTTGCAGATGCCAGACTTCCTGAAGCTATGGTTTCTTTATAAAAAAAACCTGGCTCTCTGAAATGCACATGCACATCACAGAAACCAGGCAAAACAACACAACGTGAAAAATCAATAGTTGAAAAATCAGATTTAGAAATAGAAATACCAATACCGTCAACAAAAACAGACCCCAAAGAAGCAGAAATAACTTTTATTTGTTTATTGGTATTCATAGTAATCTCCTTTCTGCTTAAAAAAGGCCTTGCTCAACAAAAATGGCAAGACGGATATTTGCACACTATTTATATATAGGTATTAGTTTTCATAATTATATCATACAGCAACCAACCTGTCAATCAAAATATGGGTAAAAACAGATAAATATTTTATACTATATTTATGCGCCAAATAAACTTTTTCTTGTTAAAAATGTAAGACCTTAATTCTATGAATCAGAAATGAAAAGAAATTTTATTAACGCTAATCCTTGTGCTTTTTCAAATCCAGAACATGAACATTTTTTTGAAAAACGCCTTTGAAATAATGTCAAAATATGATATTATCATAACATATCAAAACGATGACTACCACACCTTCACAGAGATTGTGCAAAAAACTATTAAGGAGAAAAATATGAAACCTATAAGTTTTTATCTTGTTACCGATACACATTACTTAAATAATATATTAGAGCCCGGTGGAGAAGCCTTTGAAAAGAATATGGTTACCGAACAGTTCTTTGTTAAGGAAAGTGGTGCAATTATAAGCTCAACTTTCGACAAAATTATTGAAGACCACGATACTGATATTGTTATTCTTCCCGGTGACTTTGTAAAAAAATGGAGAAAAAGAAAGTCACAATGGTTTTATCAAAGAACTTTATAGACTCAAAGACAACGGTAAAAAGGTTTATGTTATAACAGCCGGTCACGATTATAACGACTCTGCTTATGTTCTAAAAGGTGATGGTCGTGTGCCTGTTGAGGGTACTGATTATAACGATTTATGTGAAATGTATGGCGATTTTGGTTATGGTGATGCAATTGCATTTGATGAGCCGACACACTCTTATGTTGCTGAAATCAGTGACGGTGTCAGAATGCTTGCCATTCATTGTGACAGTAAAGGCCAACCAAAAGGAACAATGGACGACAGACTTATGGCTTGGGCAAAAGAACAACTTGATAAGGCAAAGGAAGACAACTGTTCTGTTTTTGCAACTTGTCACTATCCGATTATTCCTCCTGTACCTGCTTTTGAATTAGTCGGAGATGCAAAAATCAAGGATTGGAAAAAGATAGCTTCTTTCCTTGCTGATAACGGAGTTGACAGTATGGCAAACCTCACCCCCAAACAACAGAAGATCTATGACTTCATCCGGGACTTTTCCCGGGAATACGGCTACCCCCCCACCGTCCGTGAGATCGGTGAGCACCTGGGGCTGAAGTCTCCCTCCACGGTGAAGTTC
>JAFOEP010000209.1 GCA_017380115.1 Clostridia bacterium
ACTTGAAGAATACATAACAAAATGCAAAAATTCAGAAAAAATTGCAAAATCGTTAAATGAAGCTTTAAATTATCTTTATGGCAATGATGATTATGATGGTATAATTATTAATTTTAAGAATATTAAAAATAAACTTGAGACTGTTAATGATGTTTTTTCTGAATTAGAAGAGGATATCGGTAAATTAACAGAAGCGTTATATCTGTCGGAAGAAATATATTCTTCAATTGACAGAAAACTTAATTCAATTGATTTTAATAAGTCCGAATTAGAAAAAGCGGAAGAAAGACTTGATTATTTGCTGAAACTAAAAAGAAAATACGGAAACAGCGAAGAAGATATGCTGCAATATCTTGAAAATGCAAAAATAAAACTTAATCAGATTGAAAATTCTGAAGTACATATTGAGGAGATAACTGAGCAATTAAACTTTAATGCAGACAAAATGATTGAATATGCTGAAAAGTTAAGCTCATCGAGAAGAAATGCCGGTGAAAAATTTATAAATAAAATTGTTGAAGAATTGACGTTTCTTGATATGCCGGGAGTCAGATTTAAAATTAAACAAGATGATAAAGCTTTTAGTATGATTGGTAAAGATAATATAGAAATATTAATTTCACCAAACGAAGGGGAAACTGAAAAGTCTCTTTCTAAAATAGCTTCAGGTGGTGAATTATCAAGAATAATGCTTGCAATAAAGAATGTTACATCTCAAGATGATAAACTTGAAACGATGATATTTGACGAAATAGATACGGGAGTCAGCGGAAAAACTGCTGAAAAAATTGGAATAAAACTATCTGACGTATCCAAACAAAGGCAAGTTATTTGCGTCACTCATTCTGCGCAAGTTGCTTCCAAATCAGATAATCATCTTCTGATTGAAAAGAGTACATCAAACGGCCAGACCTATACACAAGTCAGGTCTTTAAGTGAAAAAGAAAGAAAATATGAAATAGCAAGAATAATCGGTGGAGTTGTTATCACGCAGGGACAGCTCAAAGTGGCAGAAGAAATGTTGAAAGGAACAGAGAATAATGAAACAGGAAAGAATTGACAGAATAAGTGAATTGACCAGAATTTCAAGAGAAAGAGAATTGACGGAAAGCGAAAAAAAAGAAAGACAAGAATTAAGAGAAGAATTTATCAAATCAATGAAAGCAAGTCTTGTTTCTAATTTGGAAAGCACTTATATTGTTGATGAAAAAGGAAACAAGAAAAAGCTTACCAAAAAATAAAATTGGAGGGATTCTGATGACGTATCTTAACAATAAACAAACAAAAGACTGTTGCGGTTGCAAAGCTTGTTATGAAATTTGCAATCATAATGCGATTGTTATGAAAACTGATGCTCTCGGTTTTGCATATCCTGAAATTGATGAAAATAAATGTACTCATTGTAATTTGTGTCGCTCTGTTTGTCCTTTTGAAAACGGAGATAATGTTAAATTTGACAATGAAAAAAGCGTTAGTGTTGTTGCTGTACATAAAGATAGCGAAGTTTGCTTTAACAGCTCTTCCGGAGGAGCATATTCGTGCTTGTGTGAAGTTTTAGATGATGGTAATACATATTTTGCCGGTGTAACTATAGATGAAAATTTCAAGGTTTATCACGATATTTCTGAAGATTATAAAATTTTCAGAAAATCAAAATATGTAATGAGTGATACAAACGGAATTTTCAAAAAAGTCAAAGCGTGTCTTGAAGAAGGGAAGAGAGTAGTTTTTTCTTCAAGTCCTTGTCAGGTTGCTGCATTAAAACTGTTTTTGAGAAAAGATTATGAAAATCTGATTACAGTTGATGTCGTTTGCAGAGGTGCACCTTCACAAAAATTGTTTGATGAATGTTTAAAATATACTGAAAAAGAAGAAAATAATAAAATTATTAAATATATTTTTAAAAATAAAAAGCCTGTAAACGGTAAAATTAATTGTAGGTCTTGTGAAATTTTGTTTGAAAACGGCAAATCGGTTTGTAGAGATTCAAAATCAGATTTATATCTTAAATTCTTCAACTCTTATTTGTGCAAAAGAGAATCTTGTAATTCCTGTAATTTTTATACACCTGACAGAGTTGGTGACATAACTTTGATGGATGCCTGGCATATTGAAAAAATCTATCCTGAGCTGAATCCATTGGAAGGCGTTTCAGCTATAATGTTCAATTCAGATAAAGTTAAGAATATACTTGATGAAATGAAGAAAGAAATGAATACTTATGATATATCAACTCAAAAGCTGATTGAACTGAACAGGACATTAAGAATTGCGGGTCCTCATAATACTCACAGAAATCTTTTTATAAAGAATTATCTGAAAGGAAAAGATTTAAGAAAAAATATTGAATCTTCATTAAAAAAGAGTTTAAATTATGCAAAAATTATGGCAATAAAAAAGAAAATTTTTCATAAATAAAAAATGTTTTAAAAGATTTTTAAAATATTGACATAAAAATAAATATTTATTATAATTAATTTATTATAAAATAAAAGGAGAGATTACCTTGAAAAGATTAGTAGCAATATTATTGGCAATGGTTTTATTATTAGGAATTTTTTCTGCATGTGGAAAAAATGCAAACAACTCCGGCTCAACAAATGCAACTGTTTTGAAAATAGGTAGCATCGGCCCCGGAACAGGTGACGCATCAACATACGGAAACGCTGTTAAATACGGATCTGAACTTGCAGTTGAAGAAATCAACGCAGCAGGCGGTATAAATGGTGTAAAAATTGAATTCCAATTTGAGGATGACGAATGTGATTCAGAAAAATCAGTTAATGCATACAACACATTGAAAGACTGGGGTATGCAGATACTCTCAGGAACGGTTACATCAGCATGTTGCATTGCTGTTGTATCTGAAGCAGCTAACGATGAGATTTTTGTTCTCACTCCATCTGCAACAGCTGTTGAAAGTATAGCTCCTGACAACGCTTTCAGAGTATGTTTCTCTGACCCTAACCAGGGTGTTGCATCTGCTGACTACATAGCAGACAACAAACTTGCTTCAAAAGTTGCTGTTATTTACAATAACGCTGACGCTTATTCATCAGGAATTTATGAAAAATTCAAGAGCGAAGCAAAAATTAAAGGTTTGACAGTTACAACTGCAGAAGCATTTACAAATGATAATGCATCTGACTTTACAGCTCAGCTTCAGAACATTAAAAAAACAGGAGCAGAACTTGTTTTCCTTCCTATTTATGTTGCTCCTGCAACACTTATCCTTAAACAAGCAAAGAGCATGGGACTTAATGTTAAGTTCTTTGGATGCGACGGACTTGACGGTATTCTTAAACAGGAAAACTTTGATGCATCATTAGCTGAAAATCTTATGCTTCTGACACCATTCACTGAAAATGCAACAGATGATAAAACTGTTAAATTTGTACAGTCATTCAAAGCAAAATATGGTGAAGAATATCTTAATCAGTTTGCTGCTGATGCTTATGATTCAATTTACATTATCAAAGCTGCTGCTGAAAAAGCAGGAATTACAGCAGGTATGAGCAATTCTGAAATCTGCAATAAACTTAAAGTTGCAATGGGAGAAATTACATTTGACGGACTTACAGGTGTTGGAATGACCTGGGACGTTGCAACAGGAGAACCATCTAAAGCTCCAAAAGCAATTATTATTAAAAACGGCGAATACGTTGCAATGTAATTTTATAATAAATTATGATGTATGTCGGACAAATTGTCCGACATACTTATAATTTTTAATCAAGTTTTATAAGATGATATTTCTGATTAAATTTTATGTTATAAAACTTGATTAGATGGAGGAAGAATATGAACTTTTTAACATATTTATTATATGGAGTAAGCCTTGGCAGTATTTATGCGCTTATTGCGCTTGGATACACGATGGTATACGGTATTGCAAAGATGTTAAACTTTGCTCACGGTGACGTTATTATGGTTGGCGGATTTATCGTTTATACAATAACTACAACCTGTGGATTAAATCCGTATCTTGCAATTTTAATAGCTATTGTCGGATGTACAGTTCTTGGTATGACAATTGAAAGGGTAGCGTACAAACCTTTAAGAAACGCAACACCTCTTGCTGTTTTGATTACTGCTATTGGTGTGAGTTATCTTTTACAAAACTCCGCTCTTTTAATTTTTGGTTCTGCACAAAAATCTTTTGTGTCAGTTGTTAATGCAAAAGATATCAGCCTTTTTGATGGACAACTTGTTATTTCCGGTGAAACTCTTGTTACAATAGTTGTTTCAGTTGTAATTATGATTTCATTGACGTTATTTATCAACAAAACAAAGCCGGGAAGAGCCATGCTTGCTGTTTCTGAAGACAAAGGAGCTGCACAGTTAATGGGTGTTAATGTCAATGCAACTATAGCATTAACTTTTGCAATCGGCTCAGGACTTGCTGCTATCGCAGGTGTTCTTTTATGTTCTTCATATCCTGTAATTTCTCCATACACAGGCGCTATGCCGGGAATTAAAGCTTTTGTTGCTGCAGTTTTTGGTGGAATAGGTTCTATCCCTGGTGCAATGGTCGGCGGTATTCTTTTAGGAATAATTGAAAATCTCAGCAAAGGTTATATTTCTTCTCAATTGTCTGACGCAATTGTATTTGGCGTATTGATAATTGTTCTTTTGGTTAAACCAACAGGATTACTTGGCAAAAAACGAGCAGAGAAAGTGTGAGGTTTTATATGAGTAATATTAAATTAAAATTAAAACCAAATA